>JAOPZD010000513.1 GCA_025964295.1 Conexibacter sp. | reverse complement strand
GACCCCTCGCCGCCCGCGCCCAAGCGCAGCCGGACGCGCACGACCGTGGTGCGGTCGCGCGATCCGGAGCGCAGCTGAGCGAGCTAGGCCGGCTGGTCGGCGCGCGCCGCGGCGTCCTGCAGCGCCTCGATGCGGCTGACGTCGCGCACCGCGCCCTTGTCGGCCGACGTGGCCATCGCCGCATAGGCGCGCAGCGCCGGCGACACGGCGCGGGGGCGATCCTCGAGCGGCCTGTAGCCCGTCGTCGCCTCCAGGCGGCCGCGCCGGTCCTCGAGCTCGGCGTCGGTCAGCTCGACGGCCATCGTCCGGCCCGGGATGTCGATGGTGATGGTGTCGCCGTCCTCGATCAGCGCGATCGCGCCGCCGGACGCCGCCTCGGGCGAGACGTGGCCGATCGACAGGCCCGACGTGCCGCCGGAGAAGCGCCCATCGGTGATCAGCGCGCACTGCGCGCCGAGGCCGCGGCCCTTGAGGTAGGACGTCGGGTAGAGCATCTCCTGCATGCCGGGGCCGCCGCGCGGGCCCTCGTAGCGGATGACCATCACGTCGCCGGGCTTGATCCGGCCGCCGAGGATCGCGTCGACCGCGGCCTCCTGGGACTCGACCACGACGGCCGGGCCCGAGAACGTCCAGATCGACTCGTCGACGCCGGCCGTCTTCACGACGCAGCCGTCGACCGCGATGTTCCCGTACAGGATCGCCAGGCCGCCGTCCCGGGTGTAGGCGTGCTCGACGTCGCGGATGCAGCCCTCGGCCGCGTCGACGTCCAGCGTGTCCCAGCGCTCGGACTGCGAGAACGCCTCGGCCGAGCGCCGGCAGCCGGGCGCGGCGTGGAAGAGCTCGATCGCCACGTCCGACGCCTCGCCGGAGCGGATGTCCCACTCGGCCAGCCACGCGCGCAGCGTCGGGGTGTGGACCGAGCTGACGCCCTCGTGCAGCAGGCCGCCGCGGTGCAGCTCGCCGAGGATCGCGGGGATGCCGCCGGCGCGGTGGACGTCCTCCATCAGGTACGTGCCGTTCGGCGCGACCTTGCAGACGCATGGCACGCGCCGCGAGATCTCGTCGATGTCGGCCATCGTGAAGTCCAGCCCGGCCTCCTGGGCGGCGGCCAGCAGGTGCAGCACCGTGTTGGTCGAGCCGCCCATCGCCACGTCGAGCGTCATCGCGTTCTCGAACGCCTCGCGGGTGGCGATCGCGCGCGGCAGGACCGAGGCGTCGTCCTCGTCGTAGTAGCGGGTGCACAGCGCCACCGCGGCCGCGCCGGCCGCCTCGTAGAGGTCCTTGCGCGCGGTGTGGGTCGCCAGCGTCGAGCCGTTGCCCGGGAGCGCGAGGCCCAGCGCCTCGGTCAGGCAGTTCATCGAGTTGGCGGTGAACATCCCCGAGCAGGAGCCGCACGTCGGGCAGGCGGCCTCCTCGATGCGGGCGAGGTCGTCGTCGCTGACCGCGTCGGCCACCGCGTCGGCGATCGCCGAGATCAGGTTGAGGCCCTTGCGCACGGTGCCGTCGACGAGCGTCGCCTGGCCGCCCTCCATCGGGCCGCCGGAGACGAAGACCGCCGGGATGTTCAGCCGCAGCGCGGCGTTGAGCATCCCCGGCGTGATCTTGTCGCAGTTGGAGATGCAGACCAGCGCGTCGGCGCAGTGCGCGTTGGCCATGTACTCGACCGAGTCGGCGATCAGGTCGCGCGAGGGCAGCGAGTAGAGCATGCCGTCGTGACCCATCGCGATGCCGTCGTCGACCGCGATCGTGTTGAACTCGCGCGCGATGCCGCCGGCCGCGTGGATCGCCTCGGAGACGATCGTCCCGACCGGCGCGAGGTGGGTGTGGCCGGGGACGAACTGGGTGTAGGAGTTGGCCACCGCGATGATCGGCTTGCCGAAGTCCTCGCGCGCTACGCCGGCGGCCCGCAGGAGCGAGCGCGCCCCCGCCATGTTGCGTCCGTGCGTGACCGTTCGCGACCTCAGATGCGGCATGCCCCGAACAGTACCTCGCACGCGCGCGTGCCACCTCGGATAGGGTCCCCGCATGCATGCGGTGATGGCGTTGGTGGCGGCGGCGGAGACGGGTGCCGTGGAGCACTCAAAGACCGCCTTCTACATCTTCGGAGGGCTGCTGGCCGTGTGGGCCGTCGTGCTCTCCGGCCTCGGCCTGTCGTCGGCGAGCTTCCCGGCGACGGTGACCGCCAAGCGCGGCGTCATCGGCCTCACCGCGCTGTTCGTCGCCGCCGCGATGGCGACCGCCGTCATCACGGCGTAGCGTCTGCGGGCGTGACGGACCTCGAGGACGACGGCCACGCGATCAGCTTCCAGGTGCTGCGCCGGGGGACCCCGGTGCGCAGCGCCGACGGCGTCCAGCTGGGCACCGTCCGGCGGGTGCACGAGGCCAAGCGGGAGCACATCTTCGACGGCATCGACGTCGACACGCCCGAGGGGCTGCGGTTCCTCGACGCGCCCGAGGTGGCGCGGATCGCCGAGCGCTGGGTGACGACGACGTTCCCCGCGGGCGAGAAGGACGTCCTCCTGACCGACCGCGGCTCGCGGATCGGCCGGAGGCTCGGAAACACCACCACAGCACGGCGGGCCAAGCGGGCGGGCGAAGGCCTGCGCGAGCGCTGGGATCGGCGCTGACGCGCAGTCTGTGACTGGCCGCCTCGACCGACGGGGCACACTAGTATGCAGAGGCGATCCCCTTACCCGAGAGAGGGCACCAGATCGTGAGCGAGACACAGACGCAGGACGGCGGCGGCGTAGCCGCAGCCGGGCAGGAGACGCTGACCGTCACCGACAACCGGACGGGCCAGACGTACGAGGTCCCGATCACCGACGGGACCGTCCGCGCCATGGACTTCCGTCAGATCAAGACCTCTGACGACGACTTCGGGCTGATGACCTACGACCCGGCGTTCACGAACACCGCGTCGTGTCGCTCGGCCATCACCTACCTGGACGGCGAGAACGGCGTCCTGGAGTACCGCGGGTACCCGATCGAGCAGCTGGCGGAGAAGTCCACCTACCTCGAGGTCGCCTACCTGCTCGTCCACGGCGAGCTGCCGACGCAGGCCGAGCTGGACCAGTGGAAGCACGACATCACCATCCACACGTTCGTCCACGAGAACGTGAAGGAGTTCGTCGGCGGCTTCCGCCACGACGCGCACCCGATGGGGATGCTGCTGGGGTCGGTCGGCGCGCTGTCGACGTTCTACAAGGACGCCAACGAGATCAACGACCCTGACAACCGGATGATCCAGACGATCCGGTTGATCGCCAAGATGCCGACGCTCGCGGCGTTCGCCTATCGCCACACGATGGGCCAGCCGTACTACTACCCCGACAACGATCTCGAGTACCCGGGGAACTTCCTCAGCATGATGTACAAGATGACCGAGCTGAAGTACGAGCCGGACCCCCGGCTCGAGCGCGCGCTCGACGTCCTGTTCATCCTGCACGCCGACCACGAGCAGAACTGCTCCACCAACGCCGTCCGCGCGGTGGGCTCCTCGCAGGTCGACCCGTACTCGGCGGTCGCCGCCGGCGTCGCGGCGCTCTACGGCCCGCTGCACGGTGGAGCCAACGAGGCCGTCCTGCGGATGCTCAAGAGGATCGGCACGAAGGACAACATCAAGGACTTCATGCAGGGCGTGAAGGACGGCAACGAGCGCTTGATGGGCTTCGGCCACCGGGTCTACAAGAACTACGACCCGCGCGCCACGATCATCAAGAAGGCCTGCGACGACGTGTTCGAGGTCACCGGCGTCAACCCGCTGCTCGACATCGCGCTGGAGGTCGAGAAGATCGCGCTCGAGGACGAGTACTTCGTCTCGCGCAAGCTCTACCCGAACGTGGACTTCTACTCGGGGCTCATCTACGAGGCGCTCGGCCTCCCGATGGACATGTTCCCGGTGATGTTCGCCATCCCCCGCACGTCGGGCTGGATCGCCCAGTGGCTGGAGATGGTGCAGGACAAGGAGCAGAAGATCGCCCGCCCGCGCCAGATCTACACGGGCGAGCGCACGCGCGAGTACGTCGCGCTCGGCGACCGCAAGTAGGCGGTCTCCGCGAAGCGTCCGTGCGGCCCGTCACTCCGTGATGGGCCGCACAGAGTTTCTGGGCCGAGGGCGTAGCGTGTCCGTTGCATGACGCTACGCCCATCATCCGGAGTGCCCGAGCTCCTGTTGCGCCGGATCGAGCCGGCCGACAAGGACGCGCTGGTCGCCGGCCTGGGCCGGCTGTCGGAGCGCTCGGTCTACCAGCGGTTCCTGTCGCCCAAGCCGCGGCTGAACGCGTCGGAGCTGCGGTACCTGACGGAGGTCGACTTCGTCGACCACTACGCCTTGGTGGCGGTCCTGGCCGCTGCGCCGGACGTCGTCGTCGGCGTGGGCCGCTGGGTGCGCTCGGCCGACGCCGCGTCCGACGCGGAGATCGCGATCGTGATCGCGGACGACCTGCAGGGCCGGGGCGTGGGCACGGCGCTGGGGCTGGCCCTGGCCGACGCCGCGCTGGAGCGCGGGATCGCGCGGTTCACGGCGTCGATGCTGCCGTCCAACCAGGCGGCGCACCGGCTGTTCGCGAAGATCTCGTCGCAGCTGGAAGTCACGCACGGGCGCGGGGTCGACGAGCTGGTCGCACCGCTCGTCGCGGCGTAACCCTGCGCGTTAGGCTCGCCGCCGACGATGGCGGGCTCTCCCTTTCGCGTGATCATCCGGCGGCGCGGCGAGGTCGCCAAGCGCGGCTTCGCGACGCTCGACGCCGCCCTGGACGCGCTGGAGGACGAGACGCGCGCGGCGGCCACGGTCAACGCGCGGGCGCCCCGCGTCGAGCGCGCGCTGGGCAAGGACTACGAGCCGGCGCAGCAGGTCGCGGTCCGCGGCGAGCTGCGCGGGCCGGGACGGCTGCGCGCCGGGATCGACGTGCGCGGCGACGGCTCGGCCGAGGCCTACACGGGCGTCGTCTGGCGCCGTCCGATCGCGCCTGGCGATCGCGAGGACGCGTGGAGGGCGTTGCGGCGCGAAGTGCGTGCCGCGGCGCGCTAGCTTCGGGTGCATGTCCACGATCTCCGCAGCAGCATCCGGCACGTTCAAGATCGGCGGTGACCTCGAGGTGACGCGCCTGGGCTACGGCGCGATGCGCATCGTCGGCGACGGCGTCTGGGGTCCGGCCAAGGACGAGGACAAGGTGCTCGCCGTGCTGCGGCGCCTGCCCGAGCTCGGCGTCGACTTCATCGACACCGCCGACTCCTACGGGCCCTACTACAGCGAGGAGTACATCGGCGCGGCGCTCGCGCCGTACTCCGGCATGACGGTGGCGACCAAGGCCGGCTTCACCCGCTCGGGTCCGGGCGCGTGGGAGCCGTTGGGTCGCCGCGAGTACCTGCGCCAGTGCGCGCTGATGTCGCTGCGCCGCCTGCGGCTGGACACGATCCCGCTCTACCAGCTGCACCGCATCGACCCCCGGACCGATCCCGCCGAGCAGTTCGGCGAGTTGAAGGCCTTGCAGGACGACGGCATCGTGCGCCACCTCGGGTTGAGCGAGGTCACCGTCGACGAGATCAAGGCCGCCCAGGAGGTCTTCGAGGTCACGACGGTCCAGAACCTCTACAACTTGACCAATCGCCAGTCCGAGGACGTGCTGGCCTACTGCGAGCAGCAGGGCATCGGCTTCATCCCCTGGTTCCCGCTCGCGGCGGGCGAGCTGGCCAAGCCGGGCGGCGCAGTCGACGAGATCGCTCGCGCGCACGACGCGACCGCCGGCCAGGTCGCGCTGGCCTGGCTGCTGCACAAGTCCCCCGTCATGCTCCCGATCCCGGGCACGGGCTCGGTGGAGCACCTGGAGGAGAACGTGGCGGCGGCGGACCTGCAGCTGAGCGACGAGGAGCTGGCGACGCTGGAGGCGGCGGGCTCCTAGGCGGTGGCCGCCTTCTCCAGGCGCCCGTAGGCGTTGAGGGTGGTGAGCGCGTCGAGCGTCACCATCCCGCGCCACTCGAAGGCGACGGCGGGGTTC
Source organism: Conexibacter sp. (assembly GCA_025964295.1). The sequence goes on along the minus strand of JAOPZD010000513.1, from coordinate 909 downwards.
CAGGCGGCCCAGGAGAAGTCCCAGCCGCCGTCGTCGCGCTGATCGGCGGCCAGCTGGTCGAGCTGGCGCTCGATCAGCGCGACGGGGAAGAGGCGGCGGCCGGCGTGGTCGGGGCGAGGTGCGACGTCCAGCGCGCTGAGGGTCTCGCCCTCCACGCCGGCCTCGACCTTGAGGATGCCGTCGGCGGGCATGCGGGCGGCGAGCTTGGCCAGCTCGGCCTCGGCGCGGGCGCGGTCACGGTCGGGCGTCGCATCGAGGAAGTGGACGGCGTAGCGGAAGGCGTAGGCGTCGCTGAGCTGCAGGGCGTCGAGCTGGGCCCAGATGAAGTCGGCGGCGCCAGTGAGCCAGGGGTGGTCGAGGTCCAGGCGGTAGGCGGCGGCGACGACGCCCGCGGTCATCATCAGCGACGACGGCGGGTCCTCGGTCGGCGCCCACCAGGGCGCGTGCGGGTAGCCGGACGCGGTCGACAGGACGAACGGGATGCCGCCGTCGGCGTTGGCGATCGTCCCGATCCAGTCGAGGGCGGCGGTGGCCGACGCGGTCCAGCGGTCGCTGAGCTCCGGGATCTCCTCAAGGACCTCGAAGGCGTAGAGGACCGCGGAGGGCTGGCTGGTCGGCGTGCGGAGGTCCGGCTCCATGTAGCCGAAGCCGCCGTCGGGGTTCTTGTAGGCCTCGACGGCGCGCAGGACGCCCGCGGCGTCCGGGGTCTCGCCGAAGCGGTGCTCGAAGCGACGGCGCTCGAGCAGGCGGCCGTGGCCGTGGACGAACTGGGCTGCGGCGGCGAGGTCGGTCATGGGCCCAGCGTCGCGCATCGGCACGCGCTGCGCTTGAACGGATCGGCCATCTTCAGGCGCGCGGGAGCGGCGGCTCACCCGCGGGCGCGGCGCCGGCGGCGAGCAGCGCGGACGG
>JAOPZD010000505.1 GCA_025964295.1 Conexibacter sp. | reverse complement strand
GTGCGCGCCCGCCAGGACCGCCGCGGCGGCCGCCAGCGCCGCGCCGCAGCGGACGCGTCCCTGCTCCGGGCGCAGCACGAGCCCCGTGAACGCGCCGAGCACCACCGCCGCCGCGTTGACGGCCAGGAACTCGCTCCACGCGCCGCGGCCGTAGAGGTCGCTGACGACGTAGGGGGTCGTGGAGAAGATCAGGCCGGGGAGGATCGCCGCGCGCGCGGAGAGCCCGAGGTTGCGCGCGGTCCAGGCGATGCCGAGGTAGCCGGCGACGGCCGCGAGGACCGACGTCGCGGCGAAGACCGGCCACGCCCCGAGGATCGCGGCGGGGTAGGCGAGCACCGAGAAGGTGAAGCCGCCGTAGAACACGTAGAAGTCGTTGAAGCGCCCGACGTCGGTCTGCAGGAACAGCGTCGGGATCCCGTGCTCGGAGACGTGCGCGGCCTGGCGCTCGAGCAGCCAGAACGCCGTCGTCCACTCCCACCACGCGTTCTGGCGCAGCACGAACGGCAGGGCCAGCAGGCCCACCAGGATCGGCGGGACGATCAGCGCGACGCGACGTTGGGCGGTGGGCGACAACGTGGCCGCGACTCTCCCCGCCGCGCCGCCGCGGCACCAGAGCCAGCTGGCTGCGGCTTGGCGCCCCGGCCCGGGCGGGTTCTTCACGACGCTTGCGCGCCACCGGCGCTCGCCGGCCTCGGCGCGACGAGGAGATCGCGCGCGTGCGCCTCGGCGCCTCGGCGCCGGGCTGGTCGCCGCGCCAGGCGCTGCTGCTGCAGGCCGTCGACGAGCTGCACGCCCAGGCCACGATCGGCGACGAGCTGTGGGCGCGGCTGGCCCGCGACTACCGCGAGGCCGCGGGGCCGTCGCGCGCGACGCGCGTCATGCAGGCGGTGGCGGCCCGGCGAGGCTGATCGCCTGCTCGGCGACCGCCGCGAGCTGGCCGTCGTCCAGGAGCGCCGGCGTGCCGAAGACGCGCGCGTGCCAGTAGACCGAGGCCCACCACTCGAGCTGTCGCGCCTGCTCGACGGCGAGCGCGATCGTGGCGGCCGTGACGACCGCGCCGTGGTTGGCCATCAGCGCCGCGGAGCGCCCGGCGATCGCGGCGGTCACGCCGTCGGCCAGCTCCTGCGAGCCGTAGGTCGCATACGGCGCCACGCGGACCGGGCCGCCGAAGGAGGTCGCGACGTAGTGGATGGCGGGCAGCTCGCCGACGAGCGCGGAGAGGACCGTCGCGAAGTGCGAGTGGGTGTGGACGAGCGCGCCCGCCTCCGGCGACGCCGCGTAGACCGCGCGGTGCAGCGGCGTCTCGGAGGACGGCCGCGACGCGGTCGCGTGGCCGGGCTCGACGGCGCCGTCGGCCAGCGCGACGCAGACGCAGTCGGCCGGGTCGATCGCCGGCAGGCGCGCGCCCAGCGGCGTGATCAGCAGGTGGTCGCCCGAGCGCAGGCTGAGGTTGCCCGACGAGCCTTCGACGAGGCCGCTCTCGGCGACCGCCCGCGACGCGGCGCACAGCGCCTCGCGCTGCGCTGAGGTGAACGGATCCATGGCTGCACCGTACGCGGTAGCGCGTACACCGCCCGCCGCGGCCCTCGCCGCGGGCTCCGCGAGCCGGTAGGTGTAGGCCATGCGACGGATCGCGGCGGCGCTCGGCCTGCTCACCCTGACGCTGTGCGCGACGGCGCCGGCGGCGCCGGCGCCCGAGTACTTCCCCTTCCCGGCGGGCTCCTCGGTGTCGAACTTCGGCGTGACCAGCGACGACGCCGGCGACGTCTGGTTCACCGCCCAGAGCCCGCCCAACGGCTCCCAGCCGGTCGCCTCGCTGGCGCGGCTGATCCCGTCGCAGGCGACGCCCGGCACGAGCAATGGCATCGCCTTCTTCCCGACGCCCGACCCGGCGGACGTCAACTGCTGCGCCAACCAGGTGCGGTCGGTCGCCTTCAACCCGAGCGACCACAAGCTCTACTACGTGCGCGACGACGGCAACGTCGGCTCCGGGCGGCCCGCCGACCTGGTGCCCGGGACCAGCACCGGGATGTCCTCCTACGAGCTGCCGGGCTACGTCGACCTCTGGGACGTCGCGGCGGCCAAGGGTCCCGGCGCCTGGTTCACCGAGCACAGCTCGTCCAACGTGTTCCCCTACTACGGCGCGCGCGTCGGCTTCTACGGCGGCGGCGCGCCGACCGAGGGCCCGAACGTCGCCATCCAGAACGGCAACACGTCGCTCAACAGCCTGCGCTACGACAGCAAGCCCGCGGGCGTGGCCGTCGACCGCAACGGCCTGCCCTGGTTCGTCGAGGAGGACCCGGGCAACCCCGGCTACCGCCTCGCGAGCTGGGCCGGGACCGGCGACGTCTACCAGGAGCTCCAGGTCACGCCGTGCGAGGGCACGGCCCCGTGCTCGGGCTCCTACACCGGCACCGGCCTGAGCGACCTGGCGATCGCGCCCGACGGCGGGATCTGGTTCACCAACGTCATCAACAAGAAGTTCGGCCGCCTGGACCCCGACAGCCACACGATGACGCACTACACGATGGCGTCGATCGGCCTGGCCGCCGGCTCGCCGCGGCAGATCGCCGCGGCCCCGGACGGGACGCTGTGGATGACGTCGATGCAGGGCTACACCAACGCCACCAGCAACGCGATCGTCCAGATCCGCCCGGCCGCGACGCCGACCGACGCGCCGACGGCCACCGTCTACAAGACCTCGACGTCCGCGCCGCCGCTGGGGATCGGCGCCGACCGCGCCGGCAACATCTGGTTCGGGCTGGCCACGCCAAGCCCGCCGGGGATGGTCGGCCGGCTGGCGGGCGTCGTCGGCGCGGCGCCGGGCGGCGCCGGGACCGGG
>JAOPZD010000496.1 GCA_025964295.1 Conexibacter sp. | reverse complement strand
TTCCGCCCGAAGCGCGCGGCTGTAGCTCAGTTGGCTAGAGCGTCTGCTTGCCATGCAGAAGGTCGAGAGTTCGAGTCTCTTCAGCCGCTTACACGGAAGCCCTGCAAATCGCGGGGCTTCCGGCGTTAACGGGGCAGGTTGAGGCCGTTTGTCTCCCCGGATTAGCTCCCAGCAGGCGATGTGGACGCGTCGGGACCCAGCCCCACAAGGGATTTCCGGTTCGAAAGCTACGAGCGCGACCGGGCGCTACGACGGGCAGGCAACCACTGGGCAATCGCCCGCGACGCTCGTCGCACGGCCGCGGCGGATCATCCACCTCGAGGAGCAGATGTCAGTCGGCTTCCAGGAGACGCGTGACGCGCCGGCCATCAGCCGTCCCGACTCGCGCGAGTTCAAGACGCGCCCGAGCCGCGAGTTCGAGAGGCTCCACGCCAGCTTCAAGATGGGCATGCACAACACGATCCATTCCAGCCCCGATCAATGGCGCGACGGTTCGTAGAGTCGCGCGTAGCGCGATAGCCGTGGTGTTGCCACCGTGTAGGACCAGGTTCCGTTGGCGGTACAGACGCCGGAGCGAATCGCTGGCGTAGGACTCGATGTCTCGTAGCACCTGGGCAGGATGAGCAAAGAACTTTTCCATGCGCTTGATCGCTGCCAGATCGGATGGGTCGGCCATCTGCAACCAGGTGCCTGCGGTGATTTCGCCGCCGATGAGCTCGGCGCGATCACGGTTCGTCCTCGCTTCGCGCAACCGGCCGCTCAGGTCATCATCGACTTCGCGCATCCGATGGCCAGCAAGGGTTGTTAGTTCCGCGCGCGGCCACGAACAGGCGACCAGCGCCGCCAAGCGATCTCCCGCCACGACATTGCCGCCCTCATCCCCGGGGGCCGTCAACAGCGATTCAATGGCCGACCAAGCGCCGCCCACGGCACTCTCCCTCGGGCCTGTGTCTAGGTGCGATAGCAATTGGATCGCCGCATCCACGGGACTTTGCACCATTGAGTAGAGATCATCGGCGAGCCGGTCCTGGCGTTCCACAGCCCGGACCTCGACACGCCGACGACGCCGCAGCGGAAAGCGTCGGTCCCGCTCGCCGGCCACAAGCGCGTACCGATGAGCGATGATCACCCGACGGGTCCCGATCGCCGCCCGGGCGATGAGAGCATCCACGATGTCGCCGGCCAGAGCTACTGCGGCTTCAGCGTCGGTGGCCTTTAGACGCAATTGAAGACTGCCCCGGTACATCACGCCCTCGGCTAGGTGTGCGAGCCCGCGATCGACCAGCCAAGTCTCGGTTTCCTGCCGTTCAAGCCACTCCTCGGGCGGAGTGACATCTGACGGGTACGCCGTCTCGAATAGCGCCAGAACGCGAAAGCGCTTCGGCTTGCGCTCCACCAGTCGCTGGACCTCTGTTGCCAGGCCCACACGGTCGTAGACCGACGGGTCGTGGTCCCGAAGATACGTCAGCCATCGGTGAAGGTGGTCTTGGCTGTAGCCGACATCGAGAAGATGTCCGGCGAAGAGTCTTGCGACTCGCTCAGCCTGTTGGTTGTGATGCTCCGGAGCAAGTGCGACTGCCCAGCGCGGGATGTAGCGCTCGTGGACGTCCGCCGCGATGTGCCGAAGGATCTCGTGGCGCTCGCTGCTTGCGACGAGGTCGGTGCCGATCACACGCGACAACTCTCGCCGCTGAGCGTCATCTCCAAGTCCTGGGTCCGTGCCGACCTTGCTGCGGACAGAGCGGGTGAACGCGTTGAGCGCAGACTGCGAGAGCGCCCGGTCGCGAACTCCGTCTGCGGCTTCAATGATCTCATCGAGCGTGAGGGCGGCCCCCGGAGTCCAAAGCCGTCGCTGCCAGGCCTCATTCACGGCGAAGAAGTCCAGCATCCGAGAGACCACCCGGGCTAAGTAGGGGCTTTCCGCCAGCACTGCGCTATCCTTCCACGCAGGTCGGATGCGCCGACCGCGATCTTGACGGGCTTCGGCCCTATCACAGCATGAGGGCCCGACATCGTCGGGCCCTCTGCATTTGTGGATCCGCGGGCCCTCTCGCGCTGACCTGAGACGTCGGCGAGGTGGTCGAGCCTACGGTGTGAGCGAATATGCGACGCGCGGGCCAGGCAGGAGGTCGCGAGTTCGAGTCTCTTCCGCCGCTTACACGAACACCCCGCAAATTGCGGGGTCTTCGTCGTTATGGGGGCGGGTTGAAAAGGACTTCCTTCCCGGATTCGCTCCCAGGCTGCACGCTGCGGGAGCAGTGTCCGACGCAAGGACGGCAACGAAGGTCCGTCCAGATCAAAGTCAGCCGGCATCGCTGGCCTGCTACTACGTCGCTGGGCGGGGCGGATCGGTAGACGCGTGTGAGTGGTATACGGCGACCGTCCGGCGTGCGGCGTATCGTCGTCACCACTCATGCCAGACCTGATTGGTGATCTCCTTCGAGCGGGCCTGCTCTCAGAGCTGGGCGACGATCCAGAACGCGCCACCAAGCTGCGCTCAGCGGCCGATCGCCTCTCGGCTTACCTGCAGGCCGACGGACGCCCGTTGGTGCTGAGTGTCAGCAGCGAAGCACTGAGCGAGTCCGGTGATGATGTCTCGGGCCTCTTGGCGATCTCCGAGCGGCACGTGGCCGACGAGTGGGAGACGCTGTCGAATGCGTTCCCGCAGCGGCCCGACGCGCTCCTACGCGCGGTCCTACTGGCGGCATTGGCTCTTGCGGCGGACTCAGATCCGAGGGTGCGTAGAGCAAGTTGGTACGCCCTTAGATCTCGCCTCGAAGAGGGCTCGTCTGGGCGGTGGGGTGAAACAGCCGTGCGCCTGCTCGCTGGCTGGGATGAGGCGATTCAACGCGAGATTGTGCACCTCTGGGTGCCGGCGCCCGCGTCCACAACCCTACGGATGCCCGCGATCGCGGGCTCCGAAGGATTCAAGATGCCCAGCGATCTGCCTGCGCGCGTCACGGCAGCGGCGCAGCAGGTCCAATACTCGCAGTATCCGGCGACGTTGCAGACCGAGCTTGGACCCTACTTCCAGGAGGTGATCGACCTTGCCTCGAACGCTGGCTCACATGCCGCCGAGCTCTCGGTCACGCAAATGAAGGCCGCGTTCACGGCGCTGGGCACCAGACTCCGCGAGGCTCTTGAAGCGCACGAGCAGACGGTGCAGGCAACGCGCCGGCGCACCGATCTCCTGTGGTGGCGCGAGAGCGCCTACAGCGCACGTCTCGCCACGCGGTACCGCGATCTCCAAGACCCCATCGATGTCGCCTTTGCCGCGGCGGCAGACCTATACGCTCAGGTTCCCCTGCTCGCGCCCGTGGCCACGGAGCATGTTCTCGCCGACTTAGTCACCGCGTCGACAGCGGCCGAGTCCGTGAGCCGTTCAGACCTGCCGAATGCACGCGAAGCGAATCATCTGCGGGGACTTGTCGCGGTGTCATACCCCGGGCCGGTAACAGCGGCTCTCGCGGACGGAAAAGACGCGCCAGCGTGGCTCCCAACGACGTGGACGCCCGGTCGGCTCGCAGTCCTCGCCTTCCGAGACCTGCAGGCGGCCCGTGCGTTAGATGCGGCAGGCACCGATCTCACGGACGATGCCAACTGACATGACCGCGGATGCTCTCGAGTGCGCACGGGATAACTGCTTTGCGCCCACGATGCGCTGCGTCATGGGCCATGGGGACTCCTGTCCGCATTTCCGGACTGAAGGCTCGCGAGTGGATGAGTCGTCGCCGGGCGCTGGCCTGCCCTGGTCCGGCTTGGCTCTCGGCTCGGCGGACATGCAAGCAATCGCGGCTTTGGGCTCAGTACGCCTGGTTGCCTTCGTCGGCGCGCACAACTCCGGCAAGACCACCGCGCTTGCCGCAAGCATCGTCGCGCGCCGTCGCGGGAGTCATGCCTCCGGTACGTTCGCCGGGTCTTACACGCTCATCGGGTGGAACCAAATTGCGCGGCATTTGGCTTGGCTGCCCCACGGCAGCGGTTTCCCGCCCCACACGACAACAGCAGGTCAGCGAGTCCCGTCTCTGCTTCACCTGGAGCTTCGCGGCGAGGCCGAAGATCGCCGACATGTCCTGTACACAGACGTCCCAGGAGAGTGGTACAGCGCTTGGGCGTACGACGCCGGCTCGCATCCGGCGTGTGAGTGGATCGCCCAGAACGCAGACGCCTTCGTTCTATTCGCAGACAGCGATGCGCTGTCCGGGCCGGAACGCGGGCGCGCACGCGGTGATTACGAGACGCTTGCGATGCGGGTCGCAACGGCAAAGAACAACCGGCCTGTCGTACCCGTGCGGAGCAAGGCCGACCTCGAGATTCCAGAGGCAATCCGGGACCATTTGGACCAAGTCAATGTCGAGTTGTTCGGGCAGAAGCCGGTCCCAATCTCGGTAAAGGACGGTCCTTGGCAAGGCATCACCGAAGCTGGCGATCTCGGGACCGCAGCTGCGGTGCGGCCGAGAAAATGGCCTCTTGCACAGGTGTCGTTGGAAAGCGACCCGTTCCTGACCTATCGAAGTCTCGAACGGACGCAGTGACGCTCACCCATGAATGATTCTGTTAGCCGCCAAGTGCTGTTGTTGGGTTCGGCAGCCTCGGGAAAGTCCACGCTGCTCATTCAACTCCACGGCCGGCTCAAGCGCGGTCACGGCGCGCTGCGGGCGCGCGGAGCGCCTCGCACGCTGGCTCCCATCGAAGCCGGGCTCAAGCGATTGGAACAGGGACTCGCGGTCGAGCATACGCCGAAAGGCACCGATGTCGTCCTCGATCTCCCGGCACAGTCGGCAACTGGGACTCCGCTGAACGTCGCTCTGCCCGAGTACGCCGGCGAGGACCTGCAGACCGTCACACAACATCGGAGAATTCCGGACACATGGCGGACGTTGGCCCGCTCGACCGACCGATGGTTGCTCCTGCTCCGTCTGTCGCAGCAACCAGAACTCCCCGATGTTGTGACCAAGCCCATTGGCGTGCTCGCCCAGACGCCGACGAAGGACGGAAGCAACGCCGACGTACTTCCGCTCGACATGTGGGCCACAGAGCTGCTGCAGGTCCTTTTGTACGCCCGTGGATCGGACGCAACGGCCGCGCGGTCACGACCAGAACTGGCACTCGTACTCTCCTGCTGGGACGAGCTTCAGCTCGCGGACGGCACTAGCCCACCGACCGTCGCAGCTCAGCGTCTTGCATTGCTTGACGCGTACTGCCGCAGCAACTGGCCGCGGGACGCGTACGCCGTGTATGGACTCTCGGCGCAAGGACAAGCGCTAGATCGGCGAAAGCCATCCGATACGTACGTTGACTGCGGCCCACAAGCCATGGGCTGGATCGTTCTGCCCGACGGGACTCGTCACTCGGACTTGACGCGGCTGCTCGCTCCCGAATGAGCGTCGTTCACATCGCCAGGTTTGGCAGCTCAGGCGGAGCGCACACCTTGCTGACGGCAACCGGTGGGGATGAGAGTGTCCTGTCCGCTGCGGCCTGGTACACGGATCTTCCGCCTCAAGGTGACTCTTCTGATCTCGGTGACTTTGCGGCGGGCTACGCAATAGGCGATTGGTACATCGCGCAGCTAACGCGCCCAGACCACAGAGCTGCGCGAGCCGGCATGGTGATGACCACTGTTGCCGTCCTGCCCATCGACTCGCTCTCCTTCATCGACCTTGGGGCAACGCTCGACGCTTTGAGTGCGGACTCAGAGAACGTCCACCCGATCCCCATCTCTCAGCTGACTCGGCCCTCGGCGAGCCGTGACGACACAGCTGGGGCCACCGCTCTTGTCGCCGCGCTAGTCAGGCGGCGTCGTGGCGTCTGGGTTGGACCCGGGGGCATCCCGGCGATCGCATCTGTGTGGAGGCATCTGAGTACGACCGATCGCCGACGACTGACGTTTGGGGCGGCCTTTCACCCTCTGGCCATCTCCCTGCCCAGATCCGACAGCAACCTGGTAGTCGCGACGACACCCCCCCGCTATGCGGGGCGCTGGAACGACTGGCCGACGGTGACGGCAGATAGCGTTTCAGACGACGCCGCGGCTCGAGCAGTCATGGGTGAGGCAGGCGAGCCGACGCGGGAGCTGGCGACGGCGTTGGTCGGCACTGAGGTATCGCTTGAGCAGTGGAGACTCATTGCAGCCGCGTCCGACCGGCTGGCCCGGCTCAACGACATCAACCATGAAGCCCTACGTGCCCTTGCACAGCTGGTCGGTGAGCTGACGCCCGATCCCGGCACTGGCGTCTCAGTCAAGGCCGCGGTGCTGAGCGCCCTGGCTGCTTCGACGCCAGAGCAGCCGATGGATGAACTTCGCGGCCTTCGCGCGATCCCATGGTCGGCCTACGGCGGCGAGAAAGACTTGGCAAACCTCATCAGGGACTGGGCTAGCGGAGTCATTGCAAACCCTGCGCGAAGCCCAGACTTGGTCTCTGCTTTTGACGAGAGTGAAAAGAATGCAGAGGACACCTTCTGGACGGCGGTTGAGCGGGCCCTCACGGCCGCTGCCGAGGAAGACTCAACGGGGGCGATCGCGCACGCGTCGACCCTCACGGACGAAGATGACGAGCGTGCACTCGCGTGGCTGGGTCGCGCCGTGCCGCGAGACCGACTTGATTTGTCAGTTGCCGGAGCCGTCGCGGGTCACGGCGGCCCGGCGTGGCTTGCCCCCTTCGCCAAGCGGCGAGGACTCCCGAGAACGCACGCCCAGGTAGTCGATATCTCAGATTCAACGCAGGCGTGGCGTAGGCAATTGTCCATTAGGCCGAGTGATGATGAGGCGAATGACATGCTCGCAGCCCGAATCGGTAGCGCGGCAACCCTGGAATCCGCAATATCTGGTGACCTTGAGGGGCTCCGCGAAAGGGCGGCCCAGATCGTGATCGCTCAGCCAACGCTGCTCCGTGGCGTCGACGTCACAAAGCGGGCCTTGCACCGCCTGCTGCTGACGGTCGAGGGACTCGGAGGCGATCCGTGGACGGTCGTGCAGCCCGATCTCGTCATGACGGAAGTCCTCGACCAACTGACCGACGACGAGGTCGTCGATCAGGAGCTGCTCGACTCCCTCGCTCGAACGTCCGCAGCGGACATCTCGTCACATCCGCGGCGGGCATCGGTCTGGAACCGATTGCCACCCTATGCGCGCGAGCGCCTGCTCGTAGCGACAGCAGATGCCGTGGCGCGGGATAAGACCGCGTTCACTGCAGCACTAGAGCCTGATCTCGCCCGAACAATTCTCTCCCCGACGGTCTTTGGAGCAGTCGCCCACGACGACCCGGATCGAGCACTGGCCATTCTCCAAACCCTCGGCCAAGCCGACTCCCACCATGCTGCGATTCTTGCAACCCGCGGTCGGTTCACCCCGTCACAGTCGGACAGGCTCGGCCGCCTAGTCAAAGACCGGCGATGGAAACAAGCGGCCACGGTAATAGCCGACTTGACGGCCGCACGCCCGGATCTCTTGCCCGCAGCGAAGCAGGTCACGGACCTGTTCGGCATCGTTGACCGGATTGCGCGCTTTGCCGGCCTAATTGGCGGCGCGTCCAAACTTGCCACACGCGACGAGATTCGAGACGCGGTCGTAGACGTGGCGTCAGAGTTGTATCCGGCCGGTCCCAGCGACCAGTCACTATGGCAACGGGCTGGTGGCGACGATGGCGATATACCTCGCGCGAAGACCGGGCGGGAGGCTTGGGCGCGAGGCATCCGAGCGATCGAGACTGGCGCCCGCGGGGCACCAACGCTGCTCCGACTCCTTAGCGTCATACAACGTGACTATCCCCGCAACAACAACGTTGCCACGCTTTCCGATGCGATCCAAGGACAGAAACCGTATGACCATCGCTAATGCACTTATTGTTACTGCTCTACAGCTCGAACGGAGAGCAGTACAGAAACATCTCAAGAATCTCACGATCGAAAGCGCCAGCGGTGTCGCCGCGGACGTCGGGACTTTTGCGAGTCCGCGAGGTGAGATCTCGGTTGCCGTTCTCGAGACCGGCGCCGGCAACGTCGGTGCGTCCACGCTGACAGTGCGCGCCGAGGAAGCGCTTCGACCGGAAGTCGTCGTCATGGTTGGAGTCGCAGGCGGGCTCAAGGACGTACGGATCGGGGACGTCGTTGCCAGCAGCAAGGTGTATTGGTACGAGGGCGGCAAGCAAACCGAGCGGCTCGCTCCTCGCCCAGATCTCGCTCCAGTCAGCCCCACACTGCTCCAGATGGCTAGGGGGGTGGCATCCGCGGACGCGTGGCTGAATCGCATCAAGCCGCCCGAGCCGGAGAAGCCGTCGGGAACGCGCCCCCACGCTGTCGTTGCTCCGATCGTGGCCGGCGAGAAGGTCCTCGCCAACTCTACGTCAGATGTCGTGCACGACCTTCGCTCTTTCTACGGAGACGCCGTCACTGTCGACATGGAGGACTTCGGCACGCTTCATGGAGCCACATCGGCAGAGCGCACGAAGGCCATCGCGGTCCGTGGCGTTTCCGACCTGCTCGATGCGAAAGCCGCCGCCGACGCGAGTGGTTCTCAGCCAGTCGCGGCCAGTCATGCCGCAGCGTTCGCGTTCGAATTGCTTGCAATCTACTTCCGACCGTCCGTGCCGAATGCCAGAGCACCGGACATGCGTCCGCTTGCCGAGGTGGGCGCCAGGCTTTACCCCGAAGGGCCGAACCAACACGGCCTCTGGGAGCGGGCCGGCGGCGACCCGTCGCAGCTCTCTCCCACTGGAACGGGCTTCGCTCGCTGGTGGCAGGCAGCGCGGTTACTCGAACTAGGCGGTGGGGGAGCGATAAGGATTACCGAACTGCTGGACGCGATGCTGGTCGAGTTCCCGGCCAGTCCAGAACTGCTCGTCCTCCGGGGCGACGTGTAGCGCGATACCCCTACCTGGCTACCTGGCAGGCGGATGGGTCAGTGCAGGTTGGCTCGTTCGGGAGAACGCTGGGCGGAAAGCCAGCACTCGAGGTCCGCGCGGGTGAAGCGGAGGTGTTTGCCCACGCGTAGGAACGGGAGCCGGCCGGTGCGGCAGGCCTCGTAGATCCAGGACACCTTCACGGAGAGCAACTCGGCCGCGTCCTCAGGCCGCAGCAGCGGCTCGCTCAGTCCGATTCCAGGCACGAGCTCCAGCTGCTCGCCGTACCTCTCACCTCGTGGTGCCGTCGCCATAGCTCTTTGTCGACGAGGTCACACGGACACCCTCGTCCTGCCGGACATCATGAGCAACCGCAGAGGCACCAGAACCGCAAGCCACAAAGACCGGCACACAATTGCATTCGCAATGCGGCGTGGACGCGTGTATGGATCCGAGGGGTCGTCGGCGCCTCGATCGACTGAGGTGCATGGGACGACGAAGCCGACGTAGGACCAGCAGCGGAATGCCGGCGCCGATGAGAGATCACCAGGCGCGCGTCAAGGTCAGCGATGACGTATGGACCGACTTCCGCGAGGCGACGCGCAACAGCTCGGTCGCGATCGCGCTCGGCGAGCTCGTCGCCCGTGAGGTCGATCGATACCGCGCCCGCCGCGTGCGCGACGGCGCCGCCGACGAGCAGGAGCTGATGGAGGCATTGGAGCGCGCGCACGAGCTGCACGCCCACCTGGCCGAGCTTGTGAAGCGGCTCGAGCGGCGGCTGGATGCGCGCGCCGCTCGGCCGCGTTAGCTCAGGTCTCTTCGTCTTCGGTCGCGCTGAGCAGGAGCTGTTCGGCTTCGTTCGCGTTGTTCACTGCGAATGCGCCGGCGAGCAGGTCGGCCTCCGCGTCGCGGCTCTTGTGATGCAGGTACCGCATCGTCGTCCGGTGGTCCGCGTGGCCCATCCAGGCCTGGACCTGCACGAGATTGGCTCGGTTGATCGCGTTGGAGCCGAAGGTGTGGCGCAGGTCATGGAACCGCAGCACGCGGAGCTCGGCCCGCTCGCACGCGGCGACGAAGCGCCGACGCAGGGCTGAGCCGTCGAGCCAATCGCCTTCCCCCGGGAATACCGGGTCCTCGCGATCGGTGAGGTACCCGCGCTGTCCCAAGCGGGCGAGCGCCTCGGCGACCTCGCGCACCATCGGCACCGCTCTCCCCCGCCCGCCCTTGGTCGAATCGACCCGACCGTGCACGACGCTTGTCTCGACCCGAAGCGCACGCTTCGCGAAGTCGACGTCGCGCCACCGCAGCGCCACGATCTCGCCGCGGCGCAGGCCGGCGAACGCGGCGGTCAGGAAGATCGCGGCGTCCTGCTCGTCGTTGGCCGCTCGCACCAGCGCCCAGACTTCCTCGGGCGAGTAGAAGTCGAAGCGCGCAGCGTCTTAGTTGACCTTGATCCTGGTCACCGCCGCGACCGGGTTGCGCTGCAACCCGTACAACACAGCCGCCCGCTCGTACATCGAGTGCAGCAAGGCCACCAACTTCGCAGCCTGGCGGCGCTGGCCCGTCCGGATCAGGAAGTCCGACTTCCAGCGCTCGATCCGCGGCGTGGTGACCTGCTCGACGCGCAGGTGCCCGAAGGCCGGTAGGAGATGGCGGCGAACGCAGGAGCGGCGGTCCACCAGCGTCGAGTGGCGCCAGCCTCGCTCGTGTTCGCCCCAGATGAGCCAGTCCTTGGCGAGTTGCTCGAAGGTCACGCCGGTGCGCAGGACCTCGATGTGGCCGCGGCGCGCGTCGGTGAGGATCGCGTCGAGCGCCGCCTGGGCGCTGCGGCGGTCGAAGTAGCCGGGAGGCGGCGGTCCCTCGTCGGGCCACTCGGGCCCGAGCTTCTTCTCGACCTGGCGCCGGCCCGAGGGCGACGTCGCGTCCGGCGCGCGGTACTTGACGTACCAGACGTAGCCCTTCTTGTTCTTGCGGCGCTGGACGTGGCCGCTGATGTTCGGCACGAGGGCCGGAGGAAGCATCGACATGTATTCCTAGTCGTCGGAGAGGCCAA
>JAOPZD010000495.1 GCA_025964295.1 Conexibacter sp. | reverse complement strand
GCCCACCGCGCGATCCGCCACGCCGAGAAGGACCCCGCCTTCCGGGCGGCCGTCGCGGCCGGGGACCCGGCCGCGGTCCGGGCGGCGATCGTCGGCTTCTTCCAGGACAAGCTCTTCCACATCGTGCGCGTCCGGGCGTGGAACGGCGCACGCCTGATCAACGACGTCGGCGGGCCGCACGTCCTCAGCCCGGCGACCGGATCGATCGCCGGGGCCGGCGGCAAGGTCGCCGGCAAGTTCATGCTGTCGATCCAGGACGACACGGGCTACATCAAGCTCCTGCACCGCTTCACCGGCGCCGACGTGACGCTGAGCACCGCCGCGGGCGGCGTCGTGCCCGGCAGCAACGTCACGCACGGCCCGCCGTTCGCGCCCGGCCTCCGCGCCGTGCGCTACGGCGGCCGCGACTGGCGCGCCTTCGGGCTGACCGGCACCGCGTTCCCGTCCGGGCCGCTGCAGGTCTCGCTGCTGATGCGCTGAGGCGCTAACGCCATCGCAACCTCTCCGGAGCCTGCGGGCAACCGACCCGGTGCGACCTTGTGGATGTCCTTGGCCACTGCCATCCGAAGGAGCCGATCATGGCCCAGCAGATCTCCTACGAGCTCGCGTTCGACGACGATGACGACGAGGCCCTCCCCGGCCACCTCTCCAACGCGCTGCCGGGCCTGACCATCGTCCTGCCGTGCTTCAACGAGGCCGCCAACGTCGCCGACGCGATCCGCGCCGCGACCGCCGCCGCCGAGCGCTGCGCGAGCAGCCACCAGATCGTCGTCGTCGACGACGGCAGCACCGACGCGACCGCCACGATCGCCGCCGCGGCGGCCGCGCGCGACGCGCGCGTCCACCTCGTCGTCCACGCGCGCAACCAGGGCTACGGCGACGCCGTGCGCTCCGGCATCGCCGCGGCGACCGAGCCGTGGATCCTGCTCACCGACGCCGACCTGCAGTTCGACCTCGACGAGCTCGAGGCCTTCCTGCCGCTCGCCGGCCGCGCGGACCTCGTCGTCGGCTGGCGCATCGCCCGGCGCGACCCGCTGAACCGGCGCGTCAACGCCGCCGCCTGGAACTGGCTCGTGCGCCGGACCTTCGCGATCCCGGTCCGCGACGTCGACTGCGCGTTCAAGCTCGTGCGCACCGACCTCGTGCAGCGGCTCGACCTCCAGTCGACCGGCGCGATGATCAGCACCGAGCTGCTCGTCCGCAGCCTCGGCCGCGGCGCGCGCCTGGAGCAGCTCGGCGTCCACCACCGGCCGCGCGTGGCGGGCGACCAGTCCGGCGCCGGCGTCCGCGTCGTCGCCCGGGCCTTCCGCGAGCTGCTGACCCTGCGCCGTGCGCTGCGGATCGCCCGCGTCTAGGCGCTTCCGTTCACGTGGCGTTCAGGCACGCCGGTCTACCGTTGGTGGGACATGACCGGGCAGAACCTCGACATCCTCGTGTGCGACGACGAGTCGGCGCTGCGCGAGGCGCTGACCCAGTCCTTCGAGCGCGAAGGCCACCGCGTCCTGGCGGTCGCCGAAGGCCGGCTCGCGATCGAGCGCGCGAGCAACCAGCACTTCGACGTGCTGCTCCTGGACATCGCGCTGGGTCCGTTCAGCCCGGACGGCTACGAGGTCTGCCGCGTCCTGCGCACCCGGCGCAACAACGTGCCCATCATCATGCTCACCGCGCTGGACAGCGAGGCCGACGCGGTGCTCGGCCTGGAGGCGGGCGCCGACGACTACGTCATCAAGCCGTTCCGGCCCGCCGAGCTGCGCAGCCGCATCCGCGCGGTCCTCCGCCGGGCCGGCGGCGGCGCGCGCGTCGAGGCGCGCCTCACGGCCGGCGCGATCGAGCTGGACCCGGGGCTGCGCGAGGTCACGCGCGACGGCGCCGCGATGGCGCTGACCTTCTCCGAGTTCGAGCTGCTGCACGCGCTGATGGCCGAGCCGGCCCGCGTCCACAGCCGCCACGACCTGCTGCGCGCGATCTGGGGCGACAGCGCCTACCGCGACCCGCGGGCGATCGACGTGCACATCCGCCACCTGCGGGAGAAGCTCGAGCCGGTCCCCGAGGAGCCGCGGCTGATCCTCACCGTGCGCGGCGCGGGCTACCGGATCGGCGAGCCCTGAGCCGTGCACCTCGGACTGCGTGCCCGGATCGTCGTCGTCATGGCGGTGATCAGCGCGCTCACGCTCGCGGTCGCCGCGGTCACGCTCCTCTCGCCGCTGGACCGGCGCCTCCAACTCAATGCCCTCGACAACTTCGCCGTGTCGCTGCGCAACGAGCGCGGCGCGATCTCCGCGCTGGACGAGGACGCGCTGCGCCCCGGCGACCGGCGCCTCACCCGCGTCGCGCGGATCCTCGCCCGCCACAACGGGGCCCAGGTCAGCATCTTCACGCCGGCGGGCCGGCTGCTGGTCAGCACCGATCCCGACGACCACGCGCCGTTCGCCACGTTCGCGGCGGCGGCCGCGACGCGCAAGACCCAGCGCACGCTCCTCGGCGACGGCAAGGAGAAGGAGGCCGAGGTCTCGCTGCCGGTCCGAGCCGGCGGGGCGCCCGCGATCGTCTCGGCGCGCAAGGCGATCGGCGACTCGCGGGCCGCGACCGCCGTGGTCCGGCGCGCCTTCACGGTCGCCGCCGCGGCCGGGATCGTGGGCGCGCTGCTCGTCGGCCTGCTGCTCGCCGGCCGGCTCGTGCGGCGCATCCGCCACCTGCGCGACACCGCGCTGCGCGTCGCCGACATCGGCCCCAACGCCGAGTTCAAGCCCGACGGCGGGCGCGACGAGATCGGCGACCTCAGCCAGGCCTTCGCCACGATGCAGCAGCGGCTGCGCGAGCAGGAGCAGGCGCGCCGCGCGTTCGTCGCCACCGCCTCGCACGAGCTGCGCACGCCGCTGGCGTCGCTGAGCGTCATGTTGGACATGCTGCTCGGCGACCTGCGCGCGGTGCCGGCCGACGTCGAGGGCGCGGAGGCCCAGGCGGCCAAGGCCGAGGGCCAGGTGCAGCGCCTGTCGCTGCTGGCCGGGGAGCTGCTGGACCTCAGCCGCCTCGACGCGCGGCTGCCGCTGCGCACCGAGGCCGTCGAGCTGTCGGCGGTCCTCGAGTCGGTCGTGGCCGAGCTGTCGGTGCGGCTGACCGAGCAGCAGCGCACGATCGACGTCGGCGGGGAGCGCGCGGCGTGGGCGCTCGGGGATCCGGGCAGCGTCGCCCAGATCCTCCGGGTGCTGCTCGACAACGCGCTGCGCCACAACGCGGCGGGCGCGCGCGTGGTGGCGCGCGTGGAGCTGACCGACCACGTCGCGCGGGTCGTGGTCGCCGACGACGGCCCCGGCGTGGCGGCCGAGGACCGCGAGCGGATCTTCGAGCGCTTCGCGCGCGGCGCGCACGCCACCGACGGGGGCTTCGGGCTCGGCCTGGCGATCGGGCGCGAGCTCGCGCG
>JAOPZD010000606.1 GCA_025964295.1 Conexibacter sp. | reverse complement strand
TCCGCGGCCGGACCGAGACCGAGCAGTACCTCGTCAAGGAGGTGCAGGAGGTCTACAAGTCCCAGGGCGTGGACATCAACGACAAGCACATCGAGCTGATCGTGCGTCAGATGCTCAAGAAGGTCCGCGTCGACCAGAAGGGCGACACGGGCTACCTGCCCGGCCAGTTCGTCGACCGCTACGAGTTCGCGCGCGTCAACGACGAGGTCAAGACGAAGAAGGGCGAGACGGCCCAGTACGAGGAGATCATCCTCGGGATCACGAAGGCGTCCCTCAACACGGACTCCTTCCTCTCGGCGGCCTCCTTCCAGGAGACCACCAAGGTGCTCACCGACGCCGCGCTGGAGGGCAAGAAGGACACCCTCAACGGCCTCAAGGAGAACGTGATCATCGGCAAGCTGATCCCGGCCGCGACGGGCCTGAAGCGCTACCGCCGCATCGAGATCGAGCCGTCCGAGCCGCTGCCCCGGGCCATGGACGAGGTCGGGCTGCTCGACCAGGACGAGATCGCCGCCGAGCTGGGCCTCGGCGACGGCGACGGCCTCGGCGCCTTCGGCGCCGGGTTCGACCAGGGCCTCGCGCAGCTCGAGGACCTCGGCGCCGGTGGCGACACCGGGTTCGCCGACGAGCTCGCCGAGCTGGACGTGCCGTCGGACAACGACGAGAGCTAGGCCACTCCGCACCCCGCGCGGAAAGCCGCAGTTTGCGAAGAGGCGCCCTCCGGGGCGCCTCTTCTCGTTCGTAGGGCCGTCCAAACCTGCTCAAAAGCTGCACGGCCGTGCCGATCAGCAGTCCATGGGGATGACAAGTCCGGTCGCCGTGGTTGACGGTGCCGGCCAGGGGACAGCCCCAGCCACATGGCTGATCGATGAACTGGGTCGTGAGCGGTTGCTCGACATGAGCCCGCGCGTGCGCTCGCTGCGCAACGTCACCTTCGTCCTGCAGATGGCCGTGTTGCTCGGATGCGCCCCCTGGCTCGGCTGGTGGACGCCTGCGCCGATGATCGTGGTGGCGGTGTTCTTCGCGGTCTGCGAGCGGCGGATGGCCCACGTCGCGCGGCCCGAGATCCCCTACGTCGTCGCCTGGCTGGGCACGCTCGTCGCGGTCACCGTCGGCGCGGCGATCACCGGCGGCCCGAGCGCGCCGTGCGTCATCTGGTACGCGCTGGCCGTCTCGTCGCTGCCCGGGCGCTTCACCACGCGCGGGATCGTCGCGGGCGTGGCGGTGGCGCTGGCGCTGCTGGTCGGCGTCGACCTCGCCGTCGACGCGGCCGCGGTCGCCTCGCGCCCGTCGCTCGTGCTCTTCCCGGCCGCGCTCGTCGTCGGCGTCGCGCTGTTCGGCTGGGCGCACATGCACTCCGAGGTCGCCCAGCGCGCGGAGGCGGTCATGGACCCGCTGACGCAGATGCTCAACCGCAAGGCGCTGGTCACGCGCGCCGCCGAGCTCGCGCAGCAGACGCGGCTGACCCGCAAGCCCGTGGGCGTCGTCGTCGGCGACCTCGACCACTTCAAGGCGGTCAACGACACCGCCGGCCACCAGGTCGGCGACGCGGTCCTGCGCGACGTGGCGTTCCGCTGGCGCCTCTCGCTGCGCGCCTACGAGATGGCCTACCGGCTCGGCGGCGAGGAGTTCCTCGTCCTGCTGCCCGGCGCGACGGCCGCCGAGGCCGAGGAGGTCGCCGAGCGGCTGCGCCGGTCGATCTGCGCCGCCCCGATCGCCGGGCAGGACGTGACGATGAGCTTCGGCGTGGCGGCGTCGGTCGACGGCGAGGCCTTCGACTTCGACGCGCTGTACGCGCGCGCCGACGTCGCGCTGTACCGCGCCAAGCGGGGCGGGCGCGACCGCGTGTGCGGCGGTCCCGACGAGGCGCTGCCGGAGCTCTCGGAGCTCGCGGCATGACGCCGACGGCGACGATGCCGGCGCTCGATCCCGCCGCCGAGGACACGTGGCTGATCGACCACGCGGTCCGCGCGCGGCTGCAGGAGGTCGACGGGCGCCCGCGCACGGCCCGCCAGGTCGTCTTCGCGTTCGAGCTGCTGGTCCTCCTGGCCTGCGTCCCGGAGCTGGGGTGGTGGCCGATCGTGCCGCTGCCGTTCGTCGTCGCCGCGTTCATGGGCGCCGACCGCGTGATGGGGCGCACGGAGCACGCCGAGGTCGTCTACGCCGCGGCGTGGTCGCTCGCGCAGCTCGCGGTCGCCGTGAGCGCCGGTCTGACCGGCGGCCCCGACTCGCCGCTGCTGATGTGGATGGGGATCCCGATCGCGACCGGCGTCGGGCGCTTCACGCCCCGCGGGCTGGCCGCGGGGGTGGGGCTGACGCTGGCGCTGATGCTCGGCGCGACGTTCGGCGTCGACGCGGCGCGCGTGATCGACGCTCCGTACCTGCTGGCCTTCCCGGCCTCGCTGGTCTGCGGGATCGCGCTGGTCGGCTCGGCGCTGATGCGCTCCGAGGTCGAGCATCGCGCCGACGCGATCGTCGACCCGCTGACGCAGATGCTCAACCGCAAGGCGCTGGCCGCGCGCGGGCGCGAGCTGGCGCTGCAGTCCGAGGTCTCCGGGCGCCCGGTGGGCGTCGTCCTGGGCGACCTGGACCACTTCAAGGCGGTCAACGACCGCGAGGGCCACCAGGTCGGCGACGCGGTCCTGCGCGAGATCGCCTACCGCTGGCGCACGACGCTGCGCGCCTACGACCTCGCCTACCGGCTGGGCGGCGAGGAGTTCGTCGTCCTGGTGCCGGGCGCGACGGAGGCCGAGACGCGCGACCTGGCCGAGAAGCTGCGCGACGTCGTGCGCGGCGAGCCGATCGCCGGCCACGCGATCACGATGAGCTTCGGCGTGGCGGTGTCGGGCGCGGGCGGGTTCGACCTCGACACGCAGTACGCGCGCGCCGACGCGGCGATGTACGCGGCCAAGGCCGCCGGCCGCGACCGCGTGGTCGTCAGCCCGGCGTAGCGGCCGCGGCCGCCAGGTCCTCCGCGAAGGCGCGCAGCCGCGCGGCGTGGGCGTCCTGGAGGCCGGTGGCGGGCTCGGTGGCGACCAGGAGCGTCGGCGCCCCGCGCTGCGCCGCCCAGACGCGGCAGGCGTCGTTGAACGCGTCGTCGACCCACGCCAGCGGGCGCGAGCCCGCGTGCTCGTCGATCGCGGCGAGCTTCCAGTGTGCGCGCGCGGACACCTCGGCGCGGCTGCGGCCGTCGAAGGAGAGGTGCTCCAGGCCGCTGGGCACCCCCAGCAGCGACGGCAGGTGCTCGTCGGCCCGCTCCTCCCACCCGCTGGCCCAGACGAGCTCGAAGTGGGACTGCAGGTCCAGCAGGTGCTCGGCGGCGCGGGTGGAAAGGAAATGCGGGATCCCGTCCACGACGGCGTAAGCGCCGGGTGGACGGGTGTACTCGTCAAAACCCCAGAGCGAGATGACCCCGTCAATGTCACAGAAGAGCACAGGTTTCCCGGTCATTTGCAGCAACTATCGCATCTTCATGCACTCCTTATGCAGCTGGGAAGCGAGACCGCTACGCTCTGCGAGGACCGTTTGGGTCAAGCGGTTCGGAGCGTTTGCCGATGTCTGGGGCGAGAGATCGGTGAGCTGGGTCGAACCTGCCCACGCCGCTTGACCTGAGTCGCCCCCACCACCACCACCACGTGACGATCCAACTCGGCATTCTCCTCGCGCTCATCTGCGCCTTCGTCTCCAACCTCGGCTTCTTCTTCAAGCACCGTGGTGCTTGCGAGTGCCAGAAGGTCGACATCCGTCGTCCCTTCCGGACGGCGAGGAACCTCTACTCGTCGAAGTGGTTCGCCATCGGCATGGCGATCGCCACGAGCGCGTGGATCTTCCACGTCGCGGCGCTGGCCATGGCCCCGATCTCGGTGGTCCAGGTCGTGCTCGCCGGCGGCGTCGTGATGATCGGCGTGATGGCGCAGCGCCTGTTCGGCGTCGAGGTCGGCAACCGGCAGTGGTGGGGCCTCGCGCTCACCTGCCTGGGCCTGATCCTGCTCGCGGTGACCTTCCCGCACAGCACCGGCAGCGCCCACTCGAGCTTCAACACGCCGGCGATGATCGCCTTCGAGGCCGGCCTGTTCGGCATCGGCGGCCTGCTGATCATGGGGCCGCGCGTCGGCGCCCCGGCGCACCACCACGGCGTCATGCTCGGCGCCGCGGCCGGCGTCCTGTTCGGCGTCTCCGACGTCGCGATCAAGGCGCTGACCGGCATCGCCGGCAACGAGGGCGTCATGGCCATCGCCGCCAGCCCGTGGCTCTACGTCACGATCGCCGCGTCGGTCGCCGCGTTCTTCTCCTCCGCCCGCGGCCTGCAGGACGGCGACGCCGTCTCGGTCATCGCGATCACCGGCACCGCGGCGAACATCACCACCGTCGCGGCCGGGATCATCGTCTTCGGCGACCCGCTGCCCGGGTCGACGTTGGGCATCGTCCTCCAGGGCCTCGCGTTCCTGCTGGTCATCGTCGCCTCGGCGATGACGCCGGCGCCGCGCGCCCCCCAGGGCGGCGGCTCCCGCTCGCG
>JAOPZD010000463.1 GCA_025964295.1 Conexibacter sp. | reverse complement strand
GAGTTGACCAGGGGGTTGATGGACTCGGGTGCGACGTGCATCGCCTATGAGACGGTGACCGACCGCAGTGGGCGGTTGCCGCTGCTGGCGCCGATGAGCGAGGTGGCGGGCAAGATCGCCACGCAGGCCGGGGCGTTCATGTTGGAGAAGCCGCTGGGCGGGCGGGGCCTGCTGTTGGGTGGGGTGCCGGGTGTGGCGGCGGGCAAGGTGATGGTCATCGGCGGTGGCGTGGTGGGGTTGACGGCGGCGGAGATCGCGATCGGGATGGGGGCTGAGACCTACGTCTATGACCGTTCGATCGATCGCCTGCGCGAGCTGGACTTCCTGCTCAACAACCGCTGCTCGACGGTGTTCTCGACGACGCTGTCGATCGAGCGGATGCTGCCCGAGGTCGATCTGGTCATCGGCGCGGTGCTCGTTCACGGGGCCAAGGCGCCGCACGTGATCACGCGCGCGCAGCTGGGGCTGATGAAGCAGCACGCGGTGCTCGTCGACGTCTCGATCGACCAGGGCGGCTGCTTTGAGACCTCGCGGCCGACCACCCACACCAACCCGACCTATGAGGTCGACGGCGTGACGCACTACTGCGTGGCCAACATGCCGGGCGCGGTGCCGATCACCTCGACCTTCGCGCTGACCAACGCGACGATGCCCTACGTCGTCAAGCTCGCCGACGAGGGCGTGCACGCCGCGCTGAGGTCCGATCCGGGCTTCCTGGAGGGCCTCAACGTCGCGGCGGGGGAGGTCACCTACGCGCCGGTGGCCGCCGACCAGGGCCTGACGGCCGTCGATCCGCTCGCCGCGCTGGACAAGGTCCCCGCCGCCGCGTGACGCCCGTCGCCGGGAATCGAACCCGGCACGGACCGGCACGCCGGTCCTCGCGCGCGTGAAGAAGTGCGCGAGGGCCTTGCCGGTCCGGACGGCCCCGGAAAGGGGCTAGGGCCGAACGCTTGCTACCATCCCGCGCCGCATGCCCACCACGAGCCAACTCGTCCGCAAGGGTCGCAAGCCCAAGCCGCGCAAGATGTCCACCCCCGGCCTGAAGTCCGGCAAGGGGAACAAGAAGAAGCAGGCCGCCCCGCAGCGCCGTGGCGTCTGCACCCGCGTCTACACGACCACGCCCAAGAAGCCGAACTCGGCGCTGCGCAAGGTCGCCCGCGTGCGGATCACCGGCTCGGTCGAGGTCACCTCCTACATCCCGGGCGAGGGCCACAACCTGCAGGAGCACTCCGTCGTGCTCGTGCGTGGCGGCCGCGTCAAGGACCTGCCGGGCGTGCGCTACAAGGTCATTCGCGGCACGCTGGACGCCTCCGGCGTGACCGATCGCAAGAAGAGCCGTTCCATGTACGGCGTCAAGAAGAAGTAGAGACTTCATGCCCCGCCGCTCCGCCGCAACGATCCGGCCCATCGAGCCGGACCCCGTCCACCGCTCGCGCCTGGTCACCCAGGTCGTCAACAAGGTCATGCTCGACGGCAAGAAGAGCACCGCCGAGCGGATCGTCTACGACGCGCTCGCCATCATCGGCGAGAAGACCGGCAAGGACCCGATCGAGCAGCTCGAGGCCGCGCTGAAGGCGCTGACCCCGGCGCTCGAGGTCAGCTCCCGCCGCGTCGGCGGCGCGACCTACCAGGTCCCGGTCGAGGTCCCGCCGCGCCGCTCGCGCACGCTCGCCGTCCGCTGGCTCGTCGAGTTCGCCCGCCAGCGCCGCGAGAAGACGATGGCCCAGCGCCTCGCCAACGAGCTGATGGACGCCGTCAACTCCCAGGGCGGCGCCTACAAGCGCAAGGACGACATCTACCGCATGGCGCAGGCCAACAAGGCCTTCGCGCACTACCGCTGGTAGTCGCCCACCATCTCACGCTTCGGTCCGACGGCCGCTCCGCAAGGGGCGGCCGTCGTCGTTGTGGGCCGGCCGCGGCGCGCCACCCTCGCCGAGGGCGAGCAGGGCGCCGCCCGACACCAGCAGCAGCGCGCCGCCGAGCGTCTCGAGGTAGTACCCGATCCCCGGGCGGGCGGTGGCCTCGGCGTACACGTCGCCGGCCGCGCCGGGGTCATGGATGTGCGGGCGGTCGGCGACGATCGCGATGCCCAGCGCCGCGGCCCCCACCACCGCCAGCCCGGCCTTCGCGACCGTCGAGCCGCGCAGCGCGCCGGCGAGCAGCCAGAGCGCCAGCAGCATCAGCACCAACAGGGCCGGCCCGTGGCGATCCCAGCCCGAGCCGGCGGCGTCGGCGGCGCTCGTCCGGGCCGCCGTCCCGACCGTGATCCGGATCACCGCGGTGACGGTCGCGAGCGCCAGCAAGACGGCGCCGGCGAGGCCCGTCGCGGCGAGCACGCCACGCAGCGCGAAGACGCCAGGGAAGCCGGATCGGAAAGGGCGGGCGGGCAAGGTGCCTTTGCTATCATCGCCTTCTGCCCCGTGTTGAGCGCCGTTCATGCGCGCGCCTCCGCGGGTCGCTCTCTGCACAAGCATGGAGACCTCGAGCACATAGCGCGCCGTCCGGGAACACTCCCTGTCGTATGCGCGGGCCCGAGGGGCCCGTTCTTTTTGCTCGCAGCCACCATCGCTCCCCCCACC
>JAOPZD010000457.1 GCA_025964295.1 Conexibacter sp. | reverse complement strand
CGCGGCGGCCGCGGACGCCTGAGGCGCGGGCGCGGGCGTCAGCCGCGCCGGTTGAGCGGGTCCAGCCCCGCCGCCGTCGCCTCGTCGTGGTCGGTGGAGGTGCTCAGCGCCTCCCACTCGGCGTCGGCGTCCACGCGGGCCTGCCAGGCGGCGCGTCCGTAGTTGTAGGCGTCGCTGCCGATGAGGAGGCGGACCGGCGGCTGGTCGAGGCCGGCGACGGTCAGGACCGCCTGCGCGACCTTGGCCGGGTCGCTCGCCGCGGCGTCGGCGAAGCCGGCCATCCGCTCCGCCGACGCGCCGACCGTCGGCGCGTACGGCGCGCTGACCGGCGGGATCGCCATCGAGGAGCCGGCCCAGTCGGTGCGCATCCCGCCCGGCTCGAGGACCGTGACCTTGATGCCCAGCGGCGCGACCTCGGCGGCCAGCACCTCGGAGAAGCCGCCGACCGCCCACTTGGCGGCCTGGTAGGCCGACAGCCCCGGCGTCGCCATCCGGCCGCCGACGGACGAGACCTGGATGATGTGCCCTGAGCCCTGCTCGCGCAGGATCGGCAGCGCGGCCTTGGTGACGTTGACGACGCCGAGCAGGTTGGTGTCGATCTGCGCGCGGAAGGCGTCGAGCGTGACGTCCTCGACCGCGGCGAGGTCCGCGTAGCCGGCGTTGTTGACGACGACATCGAGGCGGCCGAAGGCGTCGACGGCGGTCCGCACGGCCGCGGCGCCCGCGTCCGGATCGGTCACGTCGAGCGCGACCGCGCGGATCCGGTCGCCGTGGCGGGCGACGAGGTCGTCGAGCTGGCGCGGGTCGCGGGCGGTGCCGACGAGCTGGTGGCCGGCGGCCAGGACGGCCTCGGCGATCGCGCGGCCCAGGCCGCGGGAGCTGCCGGTGAGGAGGAAGACCTTCGGGGAGGATGACACGGGGAGCTTGCCTTTCGCTTGTCGCCGCCATGCGGCTAACCAGTTGGTTAGCTGACGGTAGCACCTGGCTCGCGCCGATGCAACCATCCGGTTAGTCGCCTACCATGGACCCGACATGGCAGGCGACGCACAGGCCACCCGCAAGCGGCTGCTCGACGCGGCCTCCGCGGAGTTCGCGGAGTTCGGGATCGCCGGCGCGCGCGTGGATCGCATCGCGGCCGCGGCAAGGTCCAACAAGGCCCAGATCTACCACTACTTCGGCTCCAAGGACGACCTGTTCGACGCGGTCTTCGACGACGTCGTCCAGACCACCGTGCGCGAGTCGCCGCTGGATCCCGCCGACCTGCCGAGCTACGCCGCGCGCCTCTTCGAGGGCTATGAGCAGCACCCGGAGATCCCGCGGCTGGCGACCTGGTACCGACTGGAGCGCTCGGCCGCGCGGCCGCCGCTGACGCTGCGCATCGCCGCCAACAAGGACAAGGTCGCCAAGATCGCGGCGGCCCAGGAGGCCGGGGCGCTGTCGGCCACCTTCGCGCCGGCCGACCTCCTCGCGCTGGTCACGACGATCGCCGCGATGTGGACCGCGCTGACGCCGGAGGACCACGCGGTGGCGACGCGCCGCTCGCGCGCCCACCGGCGCCAGGTCGTCGTCGACGCCGTCGGCGCGATCCTGGCGGCCTGAGCCCCCTCGCGGCCGGGTAGGTTGGGCGGCGTGTTCGACCACGTCACGATCCGCGTCGCGGACCGCGCCGCCTCCGAGGAGCTGTACGCGACGATCCTCGAGCCGCTGGGGACCGAGACGACCTACAGCACGGGCGCCTACGCCGAGTGGCACGACTTCTCGCTGACGCAGACCGACGCGAGCCATCCCGTCACCCGCAACCTGCACGTCGCGTTCGTCGCGCAGCGCCGCGAGCAGGTCGACCAGTTCTGGGAGGCCGGCCGCGCCGCGGGCATGGCCGACGACGGGCCGCCCGGCCCGCGCACGGAGTACATGGAGGACTACTACGGCGCGTTCCTGCGCGACCCCGACGGCAACAGCGTCGAGGCCGTCCACCACGGCAAGCTGCGCCGCGAGGGCATCATCGACCACCTCTGGCTGCGCGTCGCCGACGTCGCCGCGGCGGCCGCGTTCTACAAGCTGATCGCCCCGACGGCGGGCTATGACCTCACCCACGAGGACGGCGACCGCGTGACGTTCCGGTCGCCGACCGTCGGCGGCTCGTTCTCGCTCGCGCCCACCGGCGCCGGCGTGCGCAGCGAGAACGTGCACATCGCCTTCCCCGGCGGCGAGGACCGGGTCCGGCGCTTCTTCGCCGACGCGACCGCCGCCGGCTACCGCGCCAACGGCGACCCGGGCGAGCGCCCGCAGTACCACCCGGGCTACTACGGGGCCTACGTCTTCGACCCGGACGGCAACAACATCGAGGTGGTCGACCACCACCGTGGCTGAGGTCCGGACCGCGACGACCGCCGACGCGCCGGCCATCGGCCGGCTGCTGCACGCGTTCAACCGCGAGTTCGACGACCCGACGCCGGAGCCCGACGCGCTGGCGGCGCGGGTCCGCGAGCTGATGGACGGCGGCGACACGATCGTCGTGCTCGGCGGCGGCGCGGAGCCGCAGGGCCTCGCCCTCCTGCGCCTGCGGCCCGGGCTGTGGAGCCGCGCGCTGGAGTGCTACCTGGCCGAGCTGTACGTCGTGCCGGCGCAGCGCGGGCGCGGGCTGGGCC
>JAOPZD010000452.1 GCA_025964295.1 Conexibacter sp. | reverse complement strand
CGCGGCGGCCGTCACGCTGGCGTCGTGCATCGCCTTGGCGTGGGCGAGCTCGTCGAGCCACACGGTCCCGGCCGGGGTCAGCGCCGCGCGGCCGATCGCGGGCCCACGGTCGCCGGCGTAGATCGCGAACGGCCCCTGCTGGCCGACCTTGCGCCGGACCAGCGGGCGATCGACCTCGCAGACGTCGTAGACGCGATCGGAGAAGTACGTGCGCAGCACGAGCGAGCCGTCGGGGTCGCGGCGCAGCATGGCGCTGCTCCCGGTCTGCCCGACGCGGTCGCCACCGCCGAACAGCAGGCCGGGCGCGACGCCGCTCTCGCACGAGATCGTCAGCTCCTTGCCGACGTACGGAGCCGCGGCCGTCGCGGCCGCGCCGGTCAGCCGCGCCACCAGCTCGGTCCCCTGGCGCGTGACCGACAGGTCGTCGGCGCCCGCGCCAGCGGGCGCGGCGAGCGCCAGCGCCGCCGGCAGAGCGATCAGGGCGATCGCAACGATGAAGGGGATCGAGCGTGCAGGCATGGAGCGGGCAGCCTAGCGGCGACCGCGCACGGTCGCCAGCGTGCTCACGCCCCCGCCGAGGCGCCGGGCCCGGACCGCCACGCGCACGGCGGTGCGGCCCTTGGGCAGGCCGGCCACGGTCACCATCGTGCGCCGCCCGCTGGTGGCCAGCACGACGGGCTTGCCCGTCCCGATCGTCACCGTGACGTCGTGGCCGCACGCCCGCTCGGCCCCCGCAGCCCAGCGCACGACGAGCCTGCGCCCGCTGCGCCGCGCGATAGGCGGGTAGCCGTACGTCCGACGCGCTCGACGCCCCAGAACTGGGGAGCGCGGCCGCCGGACCTAAGTGTCGTCGCTCAAGAGCGTGAGCGGCAGCCAGAGGCCGGTGTGGTCGCCGAAGACGTTGGTCCGCAGCATCCCGTCGCCCTGGTCCTCGATGACGTAGCGGCGGCCGCTGGGCGAGCGGATCGCGAGCCCTGCGCGGTGGGCACCGCCGGTCCACAGGCCGACGCGACCGGTGGGCGCGGCGGAGCCCGGGTCCGGCATGGCGACCAGGCCCTTGCGGCTGTGGGCGAGCGCGTCGGCCGTGGTGCGGTAGATCGTCGCCCCGGGCGCGACGAGGTGGTCGGTGTCGGCGGCGTCCAGCGCCGAGAGCGCGGCGACGTCCTGGATCCACGCCCGTCCGGCGGCGGTCGGCGCGGCCAGGGCGACGAGCGTCCCCTCGTCGCCGAGGCCGTAGGTGTTGCTCCCGGTGCCGTCTGGGGCCAGCGCGAGCGGTGCGAGGGGATGGGTGGCGCAGGTGACGTCGACCTGCCGCGGGCTGAGCTTGTCCAGCGCTGGCGCGGCGGCCGCCGGGCCCAGGCTCAGGCGGACGCGACGCGCCGCTGGACGAGCGTCGCGAACGTCACCAGCGCGCCGACGCTGAGCGCCGCGATGACGATCGCCATCGGCACCGCGGTGTCCTCGCCCGCCAGGCCGACCAGCGGCGCGGCCGCGGCGCCGAACGCGAACTGCGCGACGCCGAGCAGGCCCGAGGCCGCCCCGGCGGTGCTCGGGTGGCCGCTGAGCGCCAGCGCCGCGGCGTTGGGGACGATCACCCCGATGCTGGCGACCGTGACGAACAGCGCGGGCAGCACGCCGGGCAGGCCCGCGCCGGCCAGGACGGCGACGAGCAGCCCGATCCCGCCCGCCGCGGTGGCCAGCAGCCCCGCGCGCAGCAGCTCGGCCGGCTCGCGCCCGCGCCGCGACAGCCGCTCGCTGACCCGCCCGGCCAGGACGATGCCCAGCCCGTTGAGCGCGAAGAGGACGCTGAAGACCGCCGGCGACGCGCCGTAGACCTCCTGCAGCACGAACGGCGAGCCCGAGATGTAGGCGAACATCGCCGCGAAGGCCAGGCCCGACGCGACGACGCAGCCGACGAAGCGCGGGTCGCCGAGCAGCTCGCCGAACGTCCGCAGCGTCGCCCGCAGCCCGCCGGGGCGCCGGTCCTCCGGTGCCAGGGTCTCGGACAGCAGGAGCGTCGCGACGCCGACCAGCGCGACGCCGATCGCCGTCAGCACCCAGAAGACGCCGCGCCACGTCGTCAGGTGCAGGATCCCGGCGCCGATGACCGGCGCGACGATCGGCGCGACGCCGTTGACGAGGATCAGCGCGGCGTACATCGCCGCCGCCTCGCGGCCCTCGGCGAGGTCGCGGACCACCGCGCGGCCGATGACGATCCCGAACGCGCCGGCCAGCCCCTGCAGGAAGCGCAGCGCGATCAGCACGCCGACCGACGGGGCGATCGCGCACAGCGCGGAGGCCACGACGTAGAGGCACAGCCCGGCCAGCAGCGGCCCGCGGCGCCCGCGCGCGTCGCTGATCGGCCCGCCGAGCAGCTGGCCGGCGGCGAGGCCGAGCAGGCAGGCGGTGAGCGTCAGCTGGACCAGCGACGGCGCCGCGCCGAGGTCGTCGGCGAGCGCGGGCAGCGCCGGCAGGTACATGTCGATCGACAGCGGGCCGAACGCGCTGAGCGCGCCGAGGACGCCGACGAGGACCGCGCGGCGCGGGAGCTCAGGCGAGCGGGTCGCGGCCATCCACGATGCGCTCGACGGCGTCGGCGGCGCGGTCGACGAGGTCGCGGACGTCGGCCTCGGGCTGGCGCCAGCGACCCAGGACGTAGGAGGAGACGATGTCCGGGTCGGTCGTGTCGGGCCGGCCGATGCCGATCCGCACGCGGGCGAAGTCCGGCGTGCCGAAGCCCGCCTTCAGCGACTTCAGCCCGTTGTGGCCGGCCAGGCCGCCGCCCATGCGCGTGCGGATCTCGCCGAACCCGAGGTCGAGCTCGTCGTGGACGGCGATGACGTGGTCGAGGCCGACCTTCAGCGCGCCGCGCGCCGGGCCCGCGGAGCGACCCGACTCGTTCATGTAGGTCTGCGGCAGCAGGACGCCGACGCGGGGGCCGCCGGCCATGGTCCGCCCGTCGGCGTAGAGCCCGGCGAACGCCTTCTTCGGCTTGCCCAGCTCCCAGCGCGCGATCAGCGCCTCGGCGACGAGGAAGCCGACGTTGTGCGGGGTGCGCGCGTACTGCGAGCCCGGGTTGCCGAGCCCGACGACGAGCCATTCGACGGGCCCGCTGCTGCGGCCCGGGAGCTTCAGGAGGTGGTCCTACTCGGCGTCGTCGCCGGACGCGTCGTCGCCCGACTCGGCGGCGTCGCCGGAGGCCTCGGCGGCGGGCGCGGCGGCTTGGCCGACGACCTGCGTCTCGGTCTCGAGCTCGTCGTCGCCCTCGGTCGACACGCTCGGCGGCGTGATCGAGGCCAGGACGGTCGCGTCGGGATCGTCGAGGAGCGTCAGGCCCTTGGGCGCGTCGATCTCCGAGAGCTGGATCGTGGCGTTCATCTCCATCTTGGAGACGTCGACCTCGATGAACTCGGGGATCTCGTTCGGCAGCGCCTCGATCGACAGCTCGCGCGTGACGTGCTCGAGGATGCCGCCCTCGACGATGCCGGGCGCCTGCTCGTCGCCGATCAGGTGGACCGGGACGGTCGCCTGGATCGCGACGTTGAGGTCGACGCGCAGCAGGTCGACGTGCATCAGCTCGCCGCGCACCGGGTGGCGCTGGGCGTCCTTGAGGACCGCGGGGGTGCTGGAGCCGCCGTCGACGCTGAGCTCGAGCACGGCGCCCTTGGCGGCCAGCGCGTGGCGCAGCGTGCGCTCCCCGACGGCGAAGGCGACCGGCTCGCCACCGCCCCCGTAGAGGACGCCGGGGACCTGGCCGGCACGGCGCAGGCGGCGGGTCTCCCGGGAGTGGGCCGCCGCGCGGGCGTTGACGTCGAGCTTGGTGTTCTGGTCAGCCATGAGCGACGGACGATGGTAGCGAAGGGGCCGCGAAAACCGCGTCTCCTCAGGGCCGAACGCGCGGTCGCTAGCCCGCCGTGGTGCCGGAGGCCGCGCCGGTCAGCGCCGCGAGGTCGGCCACGTCGCCCGCCGCCGGCGGATCGGCGTGGACGGCGACCCCGAACTTCGTCAGGTCGATGGTCATCTTCAGGCTCGCCTTCTGGCCCTGGACGGTCATGGCGTAGTCGAGCTTCTCGCGGCGCACGAGGTGCTTGGCGTCGACCCAGACGTCGACCGGGATCGTCGCGGTGCCCACGGCCTTGATGAGCTTCTCGACCGAGCTCTTGGCGTCCGGGTCGTCGCTCTTGGCCGCGACCTTGCGGAGGTCGACGTCGACGTGGTACCGCGTGGTGTTGGTGCCGTTGACCGTCGCCGTCCCGACCTTGCGCGACGTGCCCGCGCCCTTGAGGTAGTCCAGCACGGCGGCCGGGTCCTGCGTGGCGCTGCCGCCGAGCGCGTCGAGGTCGATGCCCTGCTTGGCGGCCTCCTGGGCCAGGTCGACCTTCACCCACTTCTTGCCGCCCGGCAGCTGGCCCGCGAAGACGTCGCTCTTGATGTAGATGACCTTGCCGTCGATGATCTCGTCGAGCTTCATCGACTTGCCGCCGACCGCCGTCGTGATCGCGAACGTGCCGCTCTTGCCCTGGCGGTCGACGACGCCGCTGCCGTCCAGCGGGACGTCCTGGCCACCGGCGGTGACCGCGCCCTTCATCGTCATGGCGATCCCGCCCTGCTGGGCCGACGTCGCGTCGGCCGCCTGGGCCACCGGGTCGATCGCGTTGCGCGCGTCGCTCGCGGCGTGCTTGGCGCTGTCCTCCGCGCCGCACCCGGCGAGCGCGCCGCCGGCGAGGGCGGCGGTGGCCCCGATGGTCAGGGCCCGTGTCCGTACGAGGGAAGCCATGCCGGTTCGCCTACCCCGCCCGCGGCGAGCGAAACCGCCGCTCGGCGGACGTCATCCGCTCTGCTGCTGCTGCTTGGCCGCCGCCGCGAGCGCGCCGGACTTCTTGAGCAGCGCCAGGCCGTCGACCGTGTCGCCGGCCGCCGGCTTGGCGACCTTGACCGGCACGCCGAAGGCGGTGAAGTCGGTGGTGAAGTCCAGGCCGGTCTGCACGTTGCGGATCGTCGCGTCGTAGCTGACGCGCTCGCGCCGGACGCGGTGCTGGGCGTCGACCCACACCTCGACCGGGACCGTCGTGTCGCTGCCCAGCGTCTTGATCAGCTGGTCGATCGCGGCCTTGGCGGCCTTGGAGCCGCTCTTGGCGCGGGCCTGCTTGAGGTCGACCGTCACGCCGTAGTGCGTGGTCTGCACGCCGCCGACCTTCTCGGTCCCGAGCTTCTTGGACGCCCCGGCGCCCTTGAGGTAGGCGAGGATCTGGGCCGGGTCCTGCGAGGGGCCGTTGGTGCCCAGCGCGCTGAGGTCGAAGCCCGTCGTCTTGGCCGCCTGGGCCAGGTTGATCCTCATCCACGACCGCTTGCCGGGCAGGCGGTTGGTGAACAGCTTGCTCGTGACGTAGATCGAGCGGCCGTCCATCACCTCGCGGATCGGGACGCTGTGGCCGTTGATCTTCGTGGCCAGCGTGAACATGCCGCGCCCGTTGCGGCGGTCGACCGTCCCGCCGCCGCTCAGCTGCTGCTGGACGCCGTTGGCCGCGACGGTGCCGCGCATCTTGATCGTGACCCCGCCGGTCTGCGTGGCGGCCAGCGCGGCGGCCTTGGCCACCGGGTCCGAGGCCGGGACGGCGGCGCCG
>JAOPZD010000451.1 GCA_025964295.1 Conexibacter sp. | reverse complement strand
GGCGCCGCATGACCCGCGGCCGTCTCGCCGCGCTGGTGAGCGTCGCGATCGTGGCCGTCGCCGGCGGCGCCTTCGCCACGGGCATCCTGCTCAACGGCGACGACGGCAACGGCGGGATCGCCCGCCCGGCCGCGCTGCCCGCCGTCTCCTCCAAGCCGATCACGCCGGCGCGCGGCCAGACCCGCGCGGGCACGATCTACGCGCAGGCCAGCCCCGCCGTCGTCTCGATCAAGACCGGCCAGGGCAGCGGCACCGGCTTCCTCATCAACAAGGACGGCACGCTGGTCACCAACGACCACGTCGTCGACACGTCGCAGACCGTGCAGGTCAAGTTCGGCACCGACGGGCGCACGATCGAGGGCGACGTCAAGGGCGTCGACCCGTCGAGCGACCTCGCCGTCGTACACATCGACCCGGCGACGATCCCGGGCGGCACCCAGCCGCTGCAGTTCGCCGACTCCAAGGGCGTCAGCGTCGGCGACGTCGCGATCGCGATCGGCAACCCCTTCGGCCTGGACCGCACGCTGACCGAGGGCATCGTCTCCAGCCTCGGCCGCACGCTGCGGGCCCCCAACGGCTTCCAGATCGACGACGTCATCCAGACCGATGCCGCGATCAACCCCGGCAACTCCGGCGGCCCGCTGCTGGATGACGGCGGCAAGGTGATCGGCGTCAACTCGCAGATCGCCACCAACGGCGTCAGCAACGGCAACGTCGGCATCGGCTTCGCCGTCCCGTCCAACACCGTGCGCCAGGTGCTGCCCGGGCTCAAGCTCGGGCGGACCGTCAGCCACGCGTGGCTCGGCGTGCAGATCGGGACGCCGGCCTCGGCGAGCGCGACGGCCCCGTCCGGCGCCGAGATCGCGGCGGTCACCACCGGCGGCCCCGCGGAGGACGCGGGCCTGCAGGCGGGCGACGTCGTGACCGAGGTCGACGGCCAGCGGATCGGCGACTCGACCGGCCTGTCGTCCTACGTCAACACCAAGGCGCCCGGCGACAAGGTCACGCTCACCGTGCAGCGCAACGGCCAGACCGAGAAGGTCGACGTCACGCTCCAGAACCGCCCGAAGGTGCCGTGAGCTTCGGCGCCCCACTCGTCCTGATCGCGCTGGTCCTCGTCCCCGCCCTCGCGGCCGGGTACGTGGTCCTCCAGCGCGACCGCGGCCGCGCCGCGGCGGCGTTCGCGTCGCCCGCGCTGGCCGCCTCGGTCGCCCCGCGCCGCCCGCGCTGGCGTCGCCACGTGCCGCTGCTGGCGTTCCTGGTGGCGGTCGCGATCCTGGTGGTGGCCGCGGCCAAGCCGCAGCGCACGGTCGCGGTGCCGGTCGAGCACGCGCAGATCATGCTGCTGACCGACGTGTCGGGCTCGATGCTGTCGACCGACGTCAAGCCCAACCGCCTGGTCGCCGCGCGGCGCGCCGGCAAGGCGTTCATCGACAAGGTCCCCAAGCAGGTCAACGTCGGCATCGAGGCCTTCAACCAGGTCCCGCAGGTGCTCGCCAACCCCACGACCGACCGCGACGCGCTCGACCTCGCGCTCGGGCGGCTGCGGTCCAGCGGCGGCACCGCGACCGGCGAGGCGATCCAGACCGCCACGCGCGTGCTCCAGCAGGCGCCGTCGCTGAACGGCAAGAAGCCGCCGTCGGCGATCGTGCTGCTGTCCGACGGCGCGTCGACCAAGGGCGTCGACCCGCAGGCCGCCGCGCAGGCCGCCGCCAAGCTCAAGATCCCCGTCTACACCGTCACGCTCGGGACCCCGTCGGGGACGATCACCGTCCCGCGCACGCCGAGCAACCCCGCGGCGGGCACGATCACCAAGCCGGTCCCGCCCGACGAGGCCTCGCTGCGCGCGATCGCGCAGGCCTCCGGGGGCAAGTCGTTCTCGGCCGAGTCGGCCAGCGACCTCTCGGCCGTCTACGAGCGCCTCGGCTCGCAGCTCGGCACCAAGAAGGAGCCGCGGCAGATCACCGCCGGGTTCGCGGGCGCGGGCCTCGCCCTGCTGGCGCTCGGCGCGGCGCTGTCGCTGCGCTGGTTCGGGCGACTGATCTAGGACTTCGACAAAGACTTCGTAGAGGAGAACACCCATGGACGAGACCACCGAGATCCCCCACGACATCCACGAGGACCCGCGCCGCGCGCTCGGCGAGGCGCTGCACGAGATCAAGCGCGTCATCGTCGGCCAGGACGCGATGCTCGAGCGGCTGCTGGTCAGCCTGCTCGCCGGCGGCCACGTCCTGCTCGAAGGCGTTCCCGGCTTGGCCAAGACGCTGACCGTGCGCACGCTGGCCGACGTCGTCGGCGGCACGTTCAAGCGCGTGCAGTTCACGCCCGACCTGGTGCCCGCCGACCTCGTCGGCACCCGGATCTGGCGCCCGGACACCGGCCGCTTCGACATCGAGCTCGGGCCGGTCTTCGGCAACGTCCTGCTCGCCGACGAGATCAACCGCGCGCCCGCCAAGGTGCAGTCGGCGTTGCTGGAGGTCATGCAGGAGCACCAGGTGACGATCGGCGGCCAGACGTTCCCGGTCCCGCGCCCGTTCCTCGTCCTCGCCACGCAGAACCCGATCGAGTCCGAGGGCACCTACCCGCTGCCCGAGGCGCATGTCGACCGCTTCCTGATGAAGCTGCTCGTCGACTACCCGACGCCCGGCGAGGAGGCCGCGGTCGTGGGCCGCTCGCTCGGCGGCGCGGCCGAGGTGCGCCAGCGCCTGGAGCTCGGGGATCTCGAGCGCTACGCGGCGCACACCGCGCAGGTCATGGTCGACCGCGACATCATCGCCTACGCGGTGGCCCTGGCCGACGCGACCCGCCACCCGGCCGCCCACGGCATGGGCGATCTCGCCGGCATGGTCGAGTACGGCGCCTCGCCGCGCGGTCCGATCGGCCTGGTGCACGCGGCGCGCGCGCTGGCGATGCTCCGCGGCCGCGGCTACGTCAACGCCGGCGACGTGCGCGACCTTGCGCCCGACGTCCTGCGCCACCGCCTCGTGCTGTCCTACGACGCCCTGAGCGAGGGCGTGACCGCCGACCAGATCCTGGATCGCGTCCTGGAGGCCGTTCCGGAGCCCGAGGACCGCTACCAGCACCGCGTCGCCCGGAGCGCCGCTGCGTGACGCCCGGCGGTCCCCCCACGCCGCTCGCACCGCCCGCCGCCCGCCAGGGCCCGGGGCCGATGCCGCACGCGCTGCTCGACGCGCTGGCGATCGCCGTGACCCAGCGGGTCGCCGGAGCGCTGCCGGGCGACCGGC
>JAOPZD010000433.1 GCA_025964295.1 Conexibacter sp. | reverse complement strand
CGCGGCGGCGCGGCGTGCAGGCGATCGTCCTGGCGGCCGAGGAGCCGTCGCGGATCCGCGGCGGCGCGCTGCTCGGCGGGCGCGGCGGGCCGATGGACAACTTCGTGGGGGACGCGACGAAGTACGTGGTCTCCAAGGCCAACTGCGAGGTCATCCTGACGGCGCCGCCGTCCAGCGACGTGCCGGTCGGCGCCGCGCTGGATCCTGAGCGTCATCCGACGCCCGCCAGCGAGGACGGGGACGTGCGGCACGACCAGGGGATCAGCGCGGCGCCGCCGCTGCGCGAGGGGCCCTAGAGGCGTCGGTGGCGGCCGGCGCGGGGTGGCCCGCGGTGGTGTGAGGTCTGACATGCAGTCCTCTGGGTAATGTTCGCGGGGATGTTCATCCTCATCGTCGGCGCGGGTCGCGTCGGCTCATCCGTCGCCCGGTCGGCACTCGCCCTCGGCCACACCGTCTCCGTCCTCGACGAGGACCCCCTGTCGCACGAGCGGCTCGAGGTCGGCATGGACCGCAGCTGGGAGGAGGCCGGGGGCCGCTTCACCGTCGGCCACGGCATGGAGGTCGATGCGCTCACCGAGGCCGGCATCCAGGAGGCCGACGTCTTCATCGCCTCCACCGACGGCGACAACACCAACTTGACGATCTCCCAGATCGCCCAGAAGCACTACGAGGTCGAGAAGGTCATCGTGCGCGTGATGGATCCGGCCCGTGCCGCGTGGTACCGCGAGCAGGGGCTGCACACGATCTGCCCGACGCAGCACGCGATCGAGATGTTCACCTCGGCGCTCAGCGAGATCGGCTAGGAGGGCCAGACCATGTACGTGATCATCGCCGGTGGCGGCAAGGTGGGCTGGAACCTCGCGCGCGAGCTGATCGGCAAGGGCAACGAGGTGACGCTGATCGAGTCGCGGCGCACCCGCTACCTGACGATCGAGCAGGAGCTCGAGCACGCGATCCAGTACGGCGACGCGACCGAGCTCTGGGTCCTTGAGCGCGCCGGCATCCAGCGCGCCGACCTCTGTATCGCCGTCACGGGCGACGACGAGGACAACCTGCTGATCTGCCAGATCGCCAAGGAGAAGTACCTCTGCGAGCGGATCATCGCCCGCGTCAACAACCCGCGCAACCGGGCCTGGTTCGAGCTGCTGGGCATCCAGCCGGCGGTGAGCGCGACCGACCTGATCCTGCGCCTGATCGAGCACGAGGTGCCGTCCTACGGCCTCGTCCACCTGCTCGACCTCCGCGACGAGCAGCTCGAGATCATCGAGGTCGAGGTGACCGACACCTCACCGGCCGCCGGCCGCGCCGTCCAGGACATGAACCTGCCCGACGGCGCGCTGATCATCTCCCTGCTGCGCGGCGGCCGCGGCTTCGTCCCCAAGGCCGACACCACCATCGAAGCCGGCGACGAGGTCCTGCTCGTCCTCGACCCGGGCCTCGAAGAGGCGATCACCGCCCAGTTCGCGCCCGGAACGCGCGACGCCGCCTGACCCTTCTATAATCGACCGCCGCAGCACCCCCTTTGCGGGATGGTGTAATTGGCAACACGGCTGGTTCTGGTCCAGTTATTCTAGGTTCGAGTCCTAGTCCCGCAGCCTTTCGCGAAAACCCCCGCCTTGCGGGGGTTTCGTCGTTCATGAGGGTCCGCGCACGGGTGGAGGGTCAGCGGCCGGGCGGAGACGGCGGGGCCGCGATGGAGGTGAGGCGGTGCCCGTCGGCCGACCAGGTGAGGGTGTGGAGCTCGCGCCCTCCGGCGGAGGGGAGGTCGGCGAGGTGGGTTCCGTCAGGGGTCAGGATCGCGATGTGGTCGCCGGAGGTCGCGGCGAGGCGATCGCCGGTGGGCGACCAGGCGTAGTCGGGCGTGCCGTCGAGATCGGGGTGGTGGAGGTGGCCGGCGGCGTCGGCGACCAGGAACCGCAGCTCGCCGCCGGCGCGGACGGAGAGCGCGAGGTGGCTGGCCTCGGGAGAGGGGGTGAAGTCCTCGACGCGCAGGCTCGGGACGAGGACCGTGCGAGCGCCGGACGCTGACCTCAAGACGAGGCCCTGGCGCCCCGCGTAGGCGAGACGACCGTCGGCCAGCCAGCGCGGCGACGTCGGTCCCGACGGCAGGTCGCGGGCGACGACCTCCGGGCGGCCGCGTCCGTGGACCGGCACGACGACCAGTCGCGCCGGCCGCGCCCACTCCGCCGGCGCTTCGCTCACATACCTCTGCTGCGCCTGGAGCACCGCCACACGTCGCCCGTCGGGCGAGAACGCCGGGGTCGACAGCGCCCGCGCCAGCACGCGGCGATGGCCGACGACCAGCGACCCGTAGGCGATGTGCTGCTGGTCGTCGGGGTACGCGACGTAGGCGAGCGTCCGGCGGTCCGGCGCCAGCACCGGGCTGAACGCGGGGTCGGCGTGCCGGGTCAACGGGCCGCCGGCGATCCGCCGGCCGTCGGCGTCGCGCACCGCGAACGCGTGGCCGCTGCCCTCCACCGAGGTGAGCAGGACGCCGTCGGAGTAGGACGGCCACCGGTCGCCGCCGGCCCGCGCCACCGCCACGACCTTCCGCGCGCCCACGTCCACGATGATCCGCTGCACCCGTTGGTCGGTTCCGCGGGATCCCGTCCTGGGCGCGAGCGCCAGCGCCGCCGCCCCCGCGACCACGGCGAGCAGCACGACCGGCATGACCCGGCGGGCGGAGAGGCGCATCGTCGAGATGTACGCCGCCGTGCACCGCGCGTGACACCGGACGGTCTGACTGAAGATGCCGTCGGTCCGGCCGACTGCAGAGGTTGTCGTGCAAGAGCTCCCCTCAGCCGATCCTTCGCTCTTGCCCGCGATGCGGGAGCAGGCGGGCGAGCTCGGCCGCCAGTTCGTCGACGTCTTCGTCGGCTTTCGGCTGCGCTTCCACGACGAGCGCGAGGCGTCGGCCTTCTCCCGGCACTTCCGCTTCGCCTCGCCGCGCTCGGCCCTGCGCCAGGAGGGCGGCGGCGTGGTCTGGGTGGGCTTCCACGGCTGGGCCTTCGACGCCGGCGACGCGCAGATGCAGGCGGCGCTCGCCATCCGCCACAGCGCGATCCGCGCGAAGATCCGCCACATCCCGGCGGCCACCGACGCCGAGATGCGCCCCACCGGCCGCCTCCTGCTCCAGCCCGAGAAGGCGCGCCAGGAGCGCGACGAGCTGCTGGCCAAGGTCGACGAGAACGTCCCGCACATGTACGACACCCGCCGCACCGGCCTGGAGAGCGCCGGGACCAAGGCGCGCCAGATCGGCACCGGCGGCCCCGCTCGCCCTGCCGCCGCCC
>JAOPZD010000432.1 GCA_025964295.1 Conexibacter sp. | reverse complement strand
CTCCAGGCGCTTGCGCAGCTTCTCGGGCGTCGTGCCCTGCTGCAGCGCGGAGTCCTGCAGCGCGTCGAGGACGTCGCCGTCGGAGGGGACGATGCCCTCGGCGGCGATGACGGCCGTCAGCACGGCCTCGCGGCGCAGCGCCTGCTCGGCGTCCGGGCGCGCCTCCTCGAGCAGCTCGTCCTCGGTCTTCTGCGCGATGCGCAGGTAGGCGTCCTTGGTGATGCCGCGGTGCGAGAGCGAGTGCAGCATCTGGTCCCACAGCTCGCGGGCGCGGGCCTCGACGAGCGACTCGGGGATCTCCACCGTCGCGTTCTCGACGACCTTGTCCAGCGCGGCCTCGCGGAACTCGGCCTCGATCTTGCGCTCGTCGGCCTCGCGCATGCGCGACGCGATGTCCTCGCGCAGCTCGGCGACCGAGTCGAAGCCGCCGGCCTCGGTGGCGAAGTCGTCGTCGAGCTCGGGCAGCTGCTTGGCCTTGACCTCGTTGACGGTCACCTCGAACTGCGCGGGCTGGCCGGCGAGGTGCGGCGCGCTGCCGTACTCCTCGGGGAACGTGAGCTCGACGACCTTCTCGTCGCCGGCCGACAGCCCGACGAGCTGCTCCTCGAAGCCGGGGATGAACTGGCCGGAGCCGAGCTCGAGCAGGTGGTCGCGGCCCTCGCCGCCGGAGAAGTAGTCGCGCTCCCCGTCCTCACCCGAGATGGAGCCCTTGAAGTCGATGACGACGAAGTCGCCCTCCTCGGAGGCCTTCTCGACGGTCTCCAGGCGGCCGAGCTGCTGGCGCAGCGTCTCGACCTGCTCGTCGACGGCGGCGTCGTCGACCTCGGGGTCGCGGCGCTCGACCTCGAGCTTGGCGATGTCGCCGATCGTGGCGACCGGGCGCACGCCGATCTCGACGGTGAACGTCAGCGGCTGGCCCTCGGCGGGCAGGTCGCCCAGCTCGACGTCGGGATCGCCGACCGGCTTGATGCCGGCCTCGTCGATCGCCTCGACGTACCAGCGCGGAAGCGACGCCCGGACCGCGTCGTCCAGGACGGCCTCGCGGCCGACGCGCTGGATGACCACCGGGGCGGGGACCTTGCCCTTGCGGAAGCCGGGCATGCGCAGGTCGCGGCCGAGCTTGCCCGCCGCCTCGTTGACGCGGCGCTGGACCTCCTGCGGCGTCACCTCCGCGGCGACTCGAACCCGGGACTCGGGGAGCTCCTCGACGGTGGTCTTCACGTTCGTTGCGGCGGCCATGTGGCTTCGCAAGATAGCGTCAGGACGCAGATGGCCGCCCGCCGCCTCCCCATACATACGCGCGCGCAAGCCTGGGTCTACACGGGCCCGCTCGGCCACCTCTACGGCGGGCTGGCCGACTGGGCCACCCTCTTGTCGAGGGTGGCCCGCAGCCGGCTACGGCGCTAGCAGCTCACCGTGATGTGGAACGGGCGCGCGGCGGCGGCGCCGGCGGCGTCCCGGGTCGCGACCGTGACCGTCTTCTTGTCGGTGCCCAGCTCGGCCGCGGCCGCGCCGGCGTCGGTGATCGTGGACTCCGTGGCCTGGATCGCGCACGCCGAGATGTCGTTGGCGAAGGCGACCGTGTAGGTCCCGGTGCCCGTCGTGGCCGACGACGAGGCGCCGCGCTTGGCGCCCAGCGTGCCGGTGGCCGACACGGCGGCGAACGACGTCAGGCCCTGCGCGGTGGCGACGGCGTCGTCGTGCGCGGCCTTCGTGGCGTCGTTCTTGATGTCGTCGGCGTTCTTGCCGTCGACCTGGTCGGCGTTGAGGCCGGTGGCGACGCCGTGGGCGTTGGTGATGAACGGCGCGGCGTTCGTGTTGCCCGAGGTGATCTGGCCGACCTCGGTGCCGCCGTTGGACGAGAACTCGAACGAGCGGCCGTCGGCCAGGTTGCTCGAGCGGACGCAGGGCTGGTTGCCCTTCTCGGTGCCGCCGAGCTTGGAGCGGCAGCCGTAGATGGCGCCGCCGCCGCTGTCGGACTTGTTGGACTGGCGGGTGCCGTAGGTGCTGTTGTTGGCGATGATCTGCGTCTCGCTGCTGAGGGCAGCAGACGCGTTGGAGCCGGGGTTGCGCTTGCCGAGGAGCAGCGTCTTGCCCTCGCCGGACGCCATCGCGAACGACGAGGCCAGCAGGCCGATGATGACGGCGGACGCGAGCACGAGCCCGGTCCGGCCGCGAAGCTTGCGGAACATGGGTGGGGAGCCTCCCTGTCGGTTTCTCCTGTCACCGACATCAACTTGGAGCCCACCTCAAGGTTGCGGTCAGATGTCCGCAGACGTTGACCCGCAACCGATCGTGTCGCTCAGCAGTGGAGCGATCAGCGCATCAGCGCGAAGATCGGCCACGGGCCCGGCACGCCGCGCAGCTCGT
Organism: Conexibacter sp.; assembly: GCA_025964295.1. Next base: position 2,180 of record JAOPZD010000432.1, on the reverse strand, counting down.
GCGCGCCGCGCATCTCGAAGTCCAGGCCCGAGCCCACCACCGTGCCGTAGACGGTGCCCGAGGTGAGGATCTCCTCCGGCCCGGCCATGTCGCACACGCGCGCGGCGATGTGCACCGCCATCCCGCCGACGTCGCCGCCGATCAGCTCGCACTCGCCGGTGTGCAGCCCGGCGCGGATCTGGATCCCGAGGCCGCGCACGGAGGCCACGAGCGTGCGGGCGCAGCGCAGCGCGTCGGACGGCGGGCCGTCGAAGGCGGCGATGTAGCCGTCGCCCAGCGTCTTGACCTCGCGCCCGCCGTAGCGCTCGACCTCGCGGCGGATCGCGGCGTCGTGGGCGGCCAGCAGGTCGCGCCAGCGCGCGTCCCCCATCCGGGCGGCGTGGCCGGTCGCGTCGACGATGTCGGTGATGACGATCGTCAGCAGCCGGCGCTGCAGGCCGCTGGTCGTGGTGCGCGAGCCGGTCAGGAACTCCTCGATCTCGCCGAGCAGGGCCTCGGTGTCGCCGACCATCGGCAGCGAGTCGATCCCCGGCAGCTCGACCAGCCGCGCGCCGGGGATGGTGGCGGCCGCCAGCCGCGAGTGCCCGACGTCGATGAGCCGGTCGCCGGTGCGGTGCAGCACGAGCGTCGGGACGCGCAGCGTCGCCAGCAGCGGCCGGACGTCGACGCCCTGCAGGTTGGCCGCGACGCGCAGGAACCCCGACGGCGTGGCGGACTGGCGCTCGAGCTTGCCCATCCAGTCGCGCATCCGCGCGTCGTCGGCGACGCTCGGCGCCATCGTCTCGATGTTCGAGCCGGTGCCCCAGGTCTCCAGCAGCCGCGCGATCCGCTCCTCGCGCCCCGCGGGCGTGTCGGCCCAGTGGGCCTCGTCGTCGCGCTCGGTCGCGATGATCGCCGCGTACAGGACGAGCGCGAGCGTCCGGTCCGGGCGCCGCGCGGCATACTCGACGGCCAGCGGGCCGCCCGCCGCGTAGGCCTGGACGACGACGCGGTCGCAGCCCGCGGCGTCGAGCACCGCGTCGAGGTCGGCGACCTCCTCCTCGAGGCTCAGCGGCCCGTTGGGCCGGTCCGACAGCCCGAGCCCGCGGCGGTCGACGAGGATCACCCGCGCGATCGAGCCCAGCCGCTCCCACCAGCGGCGCAGCCCCGGCTCCTCGAGCATGACCTCGATGTGCGAGGCGATGCCGCCGAGGAAGACGAGGTCGACCGGGCCGTCGCCGAGCACGCGGAACGCGATGTTCGCGTCGCCGCTCTGGGCCCACCGGACACGCCCCTCCTCCATTGCCGGAGGAGCTTACGCGGGTGACAGCAGGCGCTCTGTCACCGGATCCACGAGGTGGGCCGGATCGCCACGCAGCAGCCAGCCGTCCTCGGTGCGCTCCAGGAGGCGGTCGCGCGAGAGGTCGCCCAGCGCGGAGGTGACCGACGGGCGGCGCGCGCCGACCAGGCGGGCCAGCGCGCTGTGGGTCAGGCCCATCGGGATCAGGACGCCGTCGGGCGTCACGCGGCCCCAGCGCTCGGCCAGCGTCCACAGCGCGAGCAGAAGGCGGTCCTCGAGGCGCACGAGCTGGTTGACGACCAGGCGTGCGGCGAGGCCGCGATGGCGGCGCGTGGCGCGGGCGAAGAGGGCGTCGACGATCGGCGGGTAGCGGACCGCGACGCCGAGGAAGCGCCGGTCGAGCACGGCGAGGCGCAGCGGCTCCAGGACGTTCCAGCGCGCGACGAAGGGCAGCTCGCTGCTGACGCTGTCGGCGTCCCACGGGCGCAGGACGTCGCCGGTCCCGAGCACCTCGGTGGAGGCGCGGCGGCCGAGGTCGAGGTCGCGCAGCAGCAGGCCGTCGAGGATCAGCAGGCCCAGCGGCGAGCCGGCGGGGTCCAGCGCGCCCGCCGCGTCCCAGCGCCCGGTCGGCACGCGGAGGACCTCGACGACGAGGTGGTGGACCGCGCGGTCGCGCTCGTCGTCCCCCAGACGATCACCGAGCTCCGGGTCGGCGTCGAGCAGGCGAACGAGATCGTGGGCGGCCACTGCCCGCCGCAGGCTTCCCCCGCGGCGTCCGGGCTAATCCCCGCGGACGTTGGTTGGAGGTTGCGGCGGGGTAGGCGACCATGATGGTCACCCTGCCGCCGTCCCCCGGACCGCCCGCCCCGCCGGCGCCGGATCCCGCGCCCGCGCCGCCGCC
>JAOPZD010000431.1 GCA_025964295.1 Conexibacter sp. | reverse complement strand
TCTGCGTGTTCAACGACCTGGCGATCGTCACGGCGGAGCTGCGGCGCGAGGGCGCGGCGCGGCGCGTGCTGGTCGTCGACCTCGACGTCCATCAGGGCGACGGGACCGCCGACCTGCTCACGCCGGACCCCGAGGCGTTCACGCTCAGCGTGCAATGCGAGCGGAACTTCCCGTTCACGCGCATCGCGAGCGATCTCGATGTGGAGCTCCCGGCCGGCACGGGCGACGAGGCCTACATGAACGCGCTGGACGGCGCGCTGGACGAGGCCTTCGCCCGCTTCCCCGATCCCGACCTGGTGCTCTACGTCGCCGGCGCCGACCCGTGGGAGGGCGACGCGCTCGGCCGCCTGAGCCTGACCAAGGACGGCCTGCGCGCCCGCGACGCGCTCGTGCTGCAGCGCTGCGCGGAGGCGGGCGCGCCCGTCGCGATCACGCTCGCCGGCGGCTACGCGCCCGACGTGGGCGACACGGTGGACATCCACGCCGCGACGATCGCCGCCGCGGCCGCCGCGCTCAGGCGAACCGCGGCAGCACGTCAGCGGCCATGAACTTCAGGAAGCCCTCCTGGTCGTCGCCGATCTGGTTGACGTACACCTCGTCGTAGCCCGCGTCGACGAACTCCTGGATCGCCGCGACGTGCTTCTCGACGTCCGGCCCGCAGGGCACCGCCTCGGCGACCATCTCCTCGGTGATCGCCTCGACCGCCGACTCGTAGTGCGCGGGCATCGGCAGCACCTGCGCCAGCTCGCCGCCCAGCGCCTCGTTGGGCCACAGGCGGTGGACGGTCCTCACGCACTCGGCCTCGTCGGCGCCCCAGCAGATCTTCATCCCGCCCTGCGCCGGCCCCCTGCCGCCGGCGTCGCGGTAGGTCGACAGCAGGTCGGGATCCGGCGCCACGTTGATGTAGCCGTCGGCGAACGCGCCGACCGTGCTCGCCGCCTGGGGGCCGAAGGCCGAGACCAGGACGTGCGGCGCGCGCTCGGGCAGCGAGTACAGGCGCGCGCGGTCGACGACGTAGTGCGTGCCGTCGTAGCTGACGTTCCCGCCGGCCCACAGCTCGCGCATGATCGCGACCGACTCCTCCAACATGCTCAGCCGCTGCTCGATGCCGGGCCACGGGTCGCCGAGGATGTGCTCGTTGAGCGCCTCGCCGGTCCCGACGCCGAGCGCGAAGCGCCCGTCCAGCAGGATCGACGACGTCGCCGCCGCCTGCGCGACGATCGCCGGATGGATCCGGACGGTCGGGCAGGTGACCGCCGTCGTGACGTGGACCTCGCGCGTCGCCGCGGCGATCGCGCCGATCACCGACCAGACGAACGGCGACTCGCCCTGCGCGTCGATCCACGGATGGAAGTGGTCGGAGATCCAGAGGTCGCGGAAGCCCGCGTCCTCCGCCTTGACCACGATGTCGACCAGGCGCTTGGCGCTCTGCTCCTCGCACGACAGGAAGATGCCGATGGTGGCCATGCGCCGGGCCCTACCCGCGCCACGGACCCCTGAGGCATGGATCCTCGGGGCTCAGACGTCGGCCATCAGCGAGACCTGCTCGGCCTGCGCCAGGAAGTCCTCCGCCTTGGCCGTCATCCGGACCAACCCATAGGCGTCGAGGACCGCGCGCGGCAGCTCGGTCGCGCCCGCCGCGCGCAGGCGGCGCATCAGCTCGGCGACCTCGCGCAGCGGCACGTCGTCCAGCGGGCGCGGGCCGAGCTCGCGCACGCGCACCTCGGCGGTGCCCGCGGGGCGCAGGACCTCGGAGCCCTCCTCGAAGTCGATCGCGCCCGCCTGGCGCAGCCGGAACGCCGCGCCCGACAGCGGCGCGCGAGCGATCGACGTCAGCGCCTTGCCGCCGCTGGCCTTGACGTAGAGCCGGTAGGCGCGCTCGGCCAGGATCGGGCCCTCGGCGTGGATGATCTCCAGCAGCACCGGGCCGATCGCCTCGCGCCCGGCGCTGCGCGGGTCGGGCACCGCGTGCGGCGTCCACCCGACGTAGGGCTCGAGGTCGACGTGCACGCCGCCCTTGCGCCGCCCCTCGCCCGACGCGACCGGGAAGAGGCCGATCACGTGGCGGGCGATCCGCTCGCCGCGCGTGACGATCACGCCGTACTGGCGCACCTCGTCGTCGCCCTGGCGGACCACCGCCTGGTAGCTGAGCAGGTCCTCCTGGCCCACGGCCTGGGTCGGCTCGATCGTCGGCCGGCCGGCCAGGAAGGACGCGAACGTCTCGCGGATCGCGGCCCGGCCGGTGACGACGCGGTCGAAGCGCAGGAGGATCGCATCCTCGTGGTACTGCCCGACGAGGCCCTCGAGGTCGCCGGCGGCGATCAGCCGGAGGTGGCGCTGGAAGAGATCGTCGGGCGTGGCGCTCATAGGCGGAAGACGGGGACGAGCCGCTGCTCGTGCTCGGCGTCGATGCGCGCGATGACCTCGAGGTGCTCGGCCAGCGGCGTGCCGCGCAGCTTCGTGCCCAGGCCCTCGTCGACCTGGTAGATCCCGGCGCTGTTGTTCATCTCGATCTCGACGCGCACGGCCTTCTCGCGGCCGGGCGAGATCTTCACCGACTCGATCGCGTAGGACGACAAGGAGTGGATGTTGGGCAGCAGCTGCTCGAACGGCACGCGCGAGCGGCCCTTGGCCATGTCCAGCGCGTCGGCGACGCGGAGGATCGCGCCCTCGATCGTGAACGGCGCGCCCTTGGAGCGATGGCTGATGATCGCGTGCGAGGTCTCGGCCACGATGATCGTCCGCGTCGGCTCGTCGTAGATCGGCTCCAGCAGCCGGGGCAGCTTGTCGGCGGTGAGGAACAGCGAGAACTGCTCGTGGTCCTGGCGGTGGATCGACATCCCCACGCAGTGGAAGAGCGCGGCGGCGGCGATGACGACCTCGGCGTCGCGCTCGGTGAGCCCGTGGTCGGTCACCAGCGACGGGACGATGCCGCGACGGAAGAGCAGGCGCGAGAGGCGCAGCGCGATGTTCGTGACGATCTGGATGTGGACCCATGAGTGGTCCGACATCCCGAGTCGCTCGGCGTTGACCGCCGCGGCGTGCCACCAGGCCTTGACCTGGACGTCGTCGTTGACGGCGCGGATCAGCCGGTCGAGCTTGCGGTTGCCGCGGGCCGGCGCGCGGATGTGCGCCGCGGAGACCCGCTCCTCCAGGCTCTGGGGCGTCGCGTCGCCGCTCACGTGCCGGACCCTACCCGACCGCCGCGCGGACCTTGGCGAGGACGGCGCCGGCGCCGTCGCCCGCGTTCACGCGGACCCGCGGCAGCGCGTAGCGGTCGCCGCCGGGCCGCG
>JAOPZD010000429.1 GCA_025964295.1 Conexibacter sp. | reverse complement strand
CCGAAGAAGAACGTCCTGGCCATGTGCAGGAAGATCAGGATGACCATCACCGACGAGCCCCACTTGTGCATGCCGTGCACGAACTCGCCGAGGAAGACGTCGTCGTTGATGTGGCGGACCGACTCGTAGGCTCCGCCGGCCGCGTCGGGCCGGTAGTACATGGCCAGGAAGACGCCGGTGATCGCCTGCGACAGGAAGGCGAACATCGTCGCCGAGCCCAGGGTGTAGAACCAGTTGGTGCCCTTGGGCACCTTGCGGAAGAGCATCCACCGCAGACCGCCCGACAGCGACGTGCGCTCGTCGATCCAGTCGACGGTGTACATGCCGGCCTCGGCGGCCTTGTCCAGCGGCCCCTGCTTGGGGGTGCCGGGGCGCCGGGGCGCCGGCTTGAGCTTCGGCGGGACGGGCGGGGCGGGGAACTTGAGCTTGGGCATCGGTGCTTAGTCCTGGGGGAGCTTGTCGAGCTTCCGGATCGTCGGGCGCGACGGGTACAGGATCCCACCGATGCCGTCGAGCGGCTCGCCCGGGTTGCGCGGCGAGAAGCGCTTGAGCTCGCGGTTGACCGAGAAGCGCGGGCCGATCTCGAGCTGGCCGTTGCGGACGCGGTTGTAGAAGCGGTCCAGGGGCCGGACCGGCGGGCCGCCGTCGACCTTGCCCTGGAAGTCGTAGACGCCGCCGTGGCACGGGCAGATGAAGCGCTGCGCGGCCTCGGTGTAGCGGACGGGGCAGCCGAGGTGCATGCAGCGCGTGGAGATCGCGACGAACTGCTCGGACTCGAAGCCCTTGGGCAGGACGTCGGTGTCGATCTGCGGGTTGCGCTTGCGGATGTAGACGGTGGTCTTGCCGGCCTCGCCGATGCCGTCGACGAGCGCGATGACCTTCGGGACGTAGTTGTTGTCCGGGAACTCGTCGGGGGAGCCGACGGCCTGCCAGCGCATCTTGTGCTCTTCGAAGAGCGGGCCGAGGGCGAACCCGAGCGCGGGCAGCAGGATCGCCGAGGTGGCGATGGCGCCCGTGGCGTGGGCTGTCCCGACCATGAAGCGCCGGCGCGTGACCGTCTCGCCTTCGAACGCGCCGGGGATGCCCCGGTCGGCGGTGTACTTGCTTTGGGGTTGCTTCTTGGGCACGGTGGGTGTGAGTCCTGTCCGGGGGACGCGCGATCCTGGTGGATGGCATCCGGGCCCGGAAATCTATCGCTCGGTCATCGTACGGGCCGCGCCGCCTCCGACCGCTGTCCGGTCAGCGTGCGGGCGCCAGGTCTCCGGCGACGTGGCGCGCGGCTGCTCCGAGGCGCTCCGCGGCGCCCGTTTGCCCTGCACGTGCCGCATCTTTGGCCGCTTCGAGGTCAGCGCTCGGACCCCAGCCGAGCTCGGCGCAACCGGCCGCCCAGACCGCGTCGGCCAGCGGCTCGTCGGCGGCCGCCTGGGCCTGCGCGGAGAGGGCGATGAGGTCGGCGAGGGCCGCGACCGCGGCGAGGTCGCCGGCGGCCGCGAGGCGCTCGAGGCCGAGGGCGTAGAGGCGGTCGCCGGCGAGCAGCGCGAGGTCGTCGTCGTCACGCGACATCAGCCGCGGCGTGCCGTAGTGCAGGAGGTAGCCCTCGCGGACGGCCTCGACGACCAGCGGCAGGTCCGCGGCGTGGCCCGCGGCGCGCGGGCCCTGGGCGACCGCGTCGCCGTGGGGCGTGGGCGCGTCGAGCGCCGGACGCAGCGCGGAGGCCAGCAGGCCGCCGTCGGCGCGGACGAGGTCGGAGAGGCGAGAAAGGGTCGACATCACACCTCGGTAAAAGCCGCCGCGGCGGCGTCCAGCGTGCGGTCCAGGTGCTCGGAGGTGTGGGCCAGCGACGGGAACCACGCCTCGTACTGCGACGGCGGTGGGTAGACGCCGCGGGCCAGCAGCGCGCGGCACCAGGCCGCGTAGGCCTCGTGGTCGCAGTTGCGCGCGGCGGCGTAGTCGCGCGGCGGGGTCTCGGAGAAGAAGACGGTCAGCAGGCCCGGCACGCAGTTGACCGAGACCGGGACGCCGGCGGAGGACGCCGCGTCGCGCAGGCCGCCGGCCAGCGCCTCGGTCGTCGAGGCCAGGCGCATGTAGGCCGCGTCGTCGAGCAGGCGCAGGGTCGTCAGGCCCGCGGCGACCGCCAGCGGGTTCCCGCTCAGCGTGCCCGCCTGGTAGACGTCGCCGGCGGGCGCGATGCGCTCCATCAGCGTGCGCGAGCCGCCGTAGGCCGCGGCGGGCAGCCCGCCGCCGATGACCTTGCCCATGACGGTCAGGTCGGGCATGACGCCCTCGCGCTCCTGGGCGCCGCCGGGCGCGACGCGAAAGCCGGTGATGACCTCGTCGAAGACCAGCAGCGCGCCGTTGTCGTCGGCCTTGTTGCGCAGCAGCTCCAGGAAGCCCTCGATCGGCGGGACGAGGCCCATGTTGGCCGGATAGGGCTCCGCCAGCACCGCGGCGAACTCGTGCTCGGCGAAGGCCTTGGCGACGGCCTCGCCGTCGTTCCAGGCCACGATCACGGTCTCGTGCGTCGCGGACTCCGGCACGCCGGGCGAGGCCGGGATCCCCGCCGTCGCCAGCCCGCTGCCGGCCTCAGCCAGCAGCCCGTCGACGTGGCCGTGGTAGGCGCCGGCGAACTTCAGCAGCTTGGTGCGACCGGTGACCGCGCGCGCCAGCCGGATCGCGCTCATCGACGCCTCGGTGCCCGAGGACGTCATGCGCAGCATCTCGACCGACGGAAAGCGCCGGGCGACCTCCTCGGCCAGCTCGACCTCGCCCGCGGTGGGCGCGCCGTAGCTCGTGCCGCGGTGCGCGGCGGCGACGACCGCCGCGACGATCTCCGGGTGCGCGTGGCCGTGGATGAGCGGGCCCCACGAGCAGACGTAGTCGACGTAGCGGTTGCCGTCGACGTCGACGATCTCGGCGCCCTCGGCGCGGTCGATGAAGATCGGGTCGCGCCCGATGGCCTGCATCGCGCGGACCGGGGAGTTCACGCCGCCCGGCAGCCGCTGCAGGGCGCGGGCGTACAGCTCGGCCGACTTGGCGTCGGTGATCGAGACGCTCACGACGCCGCGCCCGCGTGCTCCCGCTCCCACCGCTTGAAGTCATCGGTGAAGTAGAGGAGCCGGACCTTCTTGAACTCGGTCGAGGAGTACAGCGTCGCGCGATCCTCGATGCAGCCGACCTCGTCGCGGACGGCGTCGAGGATCGCGTCGCACTCCTCCTTGGAGCGCCCGTGGGCCATGGTGAACAGCTGATAGGGCCAGTCGGCGTACGTCGGGCGCTCGTAGCAGTGGCTGATGCCGCGGAAGGCGGCCATCCGGCGCCCGGCCTCCAGGACCTGGTCCTGGGGCACCTTCCAGACGCCCATGCCGTTGGCGCTGAAGCCCGCGCGGCGGTGGAAGAGGATCGCGGCGACGCGGCGCAGCAGGCCGCGCTCGGCCATCCCCTCGAGGTGCTCGATCAGCTGGGCGACCGGCATGCCGAGCTCGCGCGCGGCGTCGGCGTAGGGCTCGGAGACGATCGGCATGTCGCCCTGCGTGGCCCGGATGACGGCCTTGTCGAGCTCGTCGTAGGGCTGGGGCTCGATGTCGACGGGCTCGACGGCCTGGGCGGCCTTGGCCAGCGTCTCGGTGTCGCCCGACATCTCGAGGTCCATGCGGATCTTGAAGAGCTTGAGCGTCGGCAGCTGGCGCACGGACTCCGCGCCGGTCTGCTGCTTGAGGACCTCCAGCGTGCCGTCGAGGCCGAGCGCGGAGTCCGGCTCGGTCGCCACCGTGAACCACATGTTGAACTCGTGGTTGCGCAGGTAGTTGTGCGACACGCCCGGGTGCGCGTTGACGATCTTGGCCGGGCGCCACGGGTGCTCGGCGTCGACCTTGGCGGCGACGAGCATCGACTGGTAGCCGAGGGCGCGCGTGTCGAAGATCGGCGTGACCTGGCGGATGATCCGCTGCTCGATCAGCTCGCGGACGCGGGTCAGGACGATGTCCTCGGTGACGCCGAGCTTCGTGGCGACCTCGGCGTACGGGCGCGGCACGATCCGGACCGAGCCCTGCATCGTGTCCAGCAGCTTCTGGTCGACCTCGTCGAGCGGGACGGCCGAGCCGTCCTTGCGCGAGCGGGTCTTGGGGGTCACTGCAGCCACTGGGCGGCGTCCTTCGCGTAATAGGTGATGACGATGTCGGCGCCGGCGCGGCGGATCGACGTGAGCGTCTCCAGCACGGCGGTCCGCTCGTCGAGGTGACCGGTCGCCGCGGCGGCCTTGATCATGACGTACTCCCCACCCACGTGATAGGCGGCAACCGGCATCCGCGTCGCCTCCTTGACGCGCCAGAGCACGTCGAGGTAGGGCACGGCGGGCTTGACCATGACCACGTCGGCGCCCTCCTCCACGTCCAGCGCGACCTCGCGCAGCGCCTCCTCGGCGTTGCCCGGATCCATCTGGTAGCTGCGCCGGTCGCCGAAGCTGGGCGCCGAGCCGGCGGCCTCGCGGAACGGGCCGAAGAAGGCCGAGGCGTACTTGGCCGAGTAGGCGATGATCGGCATGTCGGTGAAGCCCTCGGCGTCCAGCGCGGCGCGCAGCGCGCCGACGCGGCCGTCCATCATGTCGCTGGGCGCGACGGCGTCCGCGCCCGCGCGCGCGTGGGAGACGGCCGTGCGCGCCAGCAGCTCCAGCGACGCGTCGTTGTCGACGGTCCCCTCGGCGGTCAGGCGCCCGCAGTGGCCGTGGTCGGTGTACTCGCACAGGCAGACGTCGGTGAGGACGAGCAGCTCGGGGTGGGCGGCCTTGATCGCGCGGGTGGCGAGCTGGACGGCGCCGTCGTCGTCCCACGCGCCGGAGCCGTCGGCGTCCTTCTCGGCCGGGATCCCGAACAGCAGGACGGCCAGGACGCCGAGCGCGTGGGCCGCGCCGGCCTCCTCGACGACGGACGCGATGCCGTGGCGGTCGACGCCGGGCATCGAGGCGATCGGGGTGCGGCCCTCCAGGCCCTCCTGCACGAAGAGCGGCAGGACGAGGTCGGACGGCGCGAGCGTGGTCTCGCGCACGAGGTCGCGCAGCGCGCCGGTGCGGCGCAGGCGGCGCAGGCGGAGGGCGGGGAAGGCGGCGGGCATCGCCCCTCCAGACTAGCCCTCCCGGCCCGGGGCCCTAGGGGCTCCGAGCCTCCCAGTCCTCGCTGGTCATCGCGAAGATGTCGTGGTCCTCCCAGCTGCCCGCGATGTTGAGGTACTTCAGCGCGCGGCCCTCGCGCCGGAAGCCGGCCTTCTCGACGACGCGGATCGAGCGGACGTTGCGCGGGATGACGGCGGGCTGGACGCGGTGCAGGCCCGCGTGGTCGAACGCGAACTCGCAGATCAGCAGCGCGGCGGAGGTCGCATGGCCGCGCCCGCCGGAGGCGGCGGCGACCCAGTAGCCGAGGGTCGCGTTGCGCCACGCGCCGCGCACGACGTTGCCCAGGGCGATGCGCCCGATGATCGCGTCATCGGCCTCGCGGTCGAGCACCGCGAAGGCGTAGCCGGTGCCCACGTCCCACGCCTCGACGTCGCGGCGCAGCGTCTCGACCTGGCCGGCGCGCGTGTAGTGCGCCTCGGCGTGGACCGGCTCCCAGGGCTCGGTGTGCGGCCGGTTGGCGACGACCGCGGCGGCGAACTCGGTCGCGTCGTCGACGGCGAGCGGGCGGATCGCGGTGTGGCCGCCGTCGAGGCGGATCCTCGGTGGGACGTGGCCGAGCACGCCGCGAACGTAGCACCAGCCCGTGACGTGGCTGGGCTCAGGCGAAGCGCTGCAGCGCGATGCGGGCGACGACCGACCAGCCGACCACGAGCGCCGCGAGGTGCGCGAGCGCGCCGCCCAGGCCGCCCGCGTCGTTGAGCGCGGCGTCGGTCGCGTCCAGCGCGGCCCGGAAGGGGAACAGCGCCGAGACGACGCGGATCGCGTCGTAGAGCCCTTGGGCCACGGCGCCCGACGGCACGAGCGCCAGGAACGCGATCGGCAGCGCCAGCAGGATCGCCAGCAGCGACGCGGCGCGGACCTCGCGCGCGGCGGCGCCGATCGCCACGCCCAGCGCGCCGAAGGCCAGCCCGCCGGCCAGCAGCGCCACGACCCACAATGGGAAGCGCGACCACTGCAGCGAGACGAACGCCGACACGCCCGCGGCCATCACGAGCGTCACCGCCGCCGCGCAGCTCGCCGCCAGCAGCATCTTCTCCACCAGCAGCCCGGTCCGCGACACCAGCCCGCGCACGAGCCGGGCGAACGCGTGCTCCTCGCGCTCGAGCGCGAGCATCCCGGCGGCCAGCAGCACGCAGACCAACATCAAGGACATGGTCACCGCGACCGTCACCGCGAAGGCGTCCAGCGGCGTGCGCCGCCCCTGCACGACGTGCTGGTCGACCTTGACCGGCGTCGCGAGCGAGCTCAGGACCGTGTCGGAGAGGTCGAGGTTGTCGATGGCCAGCTGCGCGAAGCGCGAGACGCGCTGGAGCGCGTCGCGGTCCGGCGTGCCCGCCGGCGTCCGGGTCAGCACCGAGTCGACCAGGGCCTTGGACCTGGTCAGCCCGAGCACCTCGAAGTCGCGCCCGAGGATCGAGAACCTGCCGCCGGAGAGCAGGATCTTCAGGTAGCCCGCCGCGATCTGCGTCAGCTTCGCCGAGACCGCCTTGTTGAGGTCGGCCACGCGCGAGTCGATGGTGGACTCGACGAACTGCTGCTTGACCGGGTCCTCGGCGTTGTAGAGGACCTCGACGGTCGGCTTGGGGCCCTGGCCGCTCAGCGCGATCGTGCGCTGCAGCCGCTGGACGAGGTCGGGCGGGACGACGATCGCCGCCAGGACGTCGCCGTCGCGCACCTTGCGCTCGGCCTCGGCGCGGGTCTTGACGGTCACCGGCGTGATCGACGCGAAGAGGCGGCCGGCGTAGTCGGCCGGGTTCACCGTCGTGCCGGCGATCGCGATCTCGCCCGACTGCTGGGGCAGCTGGTTGAGGATCGCCACGCGCGGCTTCTCGGGCCCGCGCGAGAGCGCCAGGCCGATGAGCACGGCGATGACCACGGGGTAGATGACCAGCAGGGCCGCCAGCAACGGGGAGCGCCGCAGGATCCGCAGGTCCTTGCCGAGCAGGAGCCGCACGCCGCGCAGCCCGCTCAATGGCCGCGCTCCCGCAGGAAGGCGACGAAGGCCTCCTCGAAGTCATACAGGTCGCTGCCCACCGCCTCGTGCAGCGCCGCGGGCGTCCCCTCGAACAGCAGCTCGCCGTCGGCCAGGACCAGCACGCGGTCGGCGTAGCGCTCGGCCTCGCTGACGTTGTGCGTGGTGAACACGACCGCGGTGCCGCCGCTGGTCAGCCCCTCCACGAAGCGCCACAGGCGCTCGCGCTGGCGCGGGTCCAGCGAGGAGGAGGGCTCGTCGAGCAGCAGGACGGCGGGCGCCGACAGCAGCCCGACGGCGATGTTGACGCGCTGGCGGTTGCCGCCCGACAGCGTGCCGAGCTCGTCGCCGGCGCGGTCGCGCAGCCCCGTCTGATCCAGCATGCGCTCGACGGCGGCGGCCGGGTCGTCCACGCCCTCCAGCCGGGCGAACAGCGCGAGGTTCTCCGCGACGGTCAGCTTCGCGTAGACCGCCGGCTGCTGCGGGACCCAGCCGACGTCGCGGGGGTCGCGGCTGACCGTCCCTTCGGTGGGCGCGAGCACCCCGCCGAGGATCGACAGCAGCGTCGTCTTGCCCGCGCCGTTGGGCCCGATGACCGCCAGCGTCTCGCCCGCCGCCACGCCGAGGCTGACGCCGCGCAGCGCCTCGCGCGCGCCGAAGCGGCGGGTGACCGCCCGTGCCTCCAGCGCCGCCTCGCTCACCGCCGGGAGGCTACTTCGGTGGGCGCCAGCGCCGCGCCGCACACGCGGCAGAACGTGTCGCCCTGCGCCGGCTCGGCGCCGCACTCCCCGCAGCGCCGCGGAGGCGGCGGCGACGGTCCTTCCAGGTCGAGCAGCGTCGGCGTCCCCCACGGCTCGAGCACGAGGTGGCGGCGCAGGTAGACGACGGTCTCGCGCAGCATCGCCGCGATCGGCAGCGACAGCAGCGCGCCGAGGAAGCCGTAGGCCTCGCCGCCGAGCAGCAGCGCGAAGATCACCAGCAGCGGGTTGATCCGCAGCGTGTGGCCGAAGATGTAGGGCGCGACGACGTGGCCCTCGAGCTGCTGCAGCGCGGTGAAGAAGATCCCCAGCCAGACGGCGGTCAGCGGGTCCTGGAACAGCGCGACGAGCAGCGGCGGCAGCGCGCCGAGGAACGGCCCGACGAACGGGATCAGCTCCATCAGCCCGAACCACGCGCCGAACGCGAAGGCGTAGATCTTGCCGTCCGGGAAGACCCCGGTGACGCCGAAGACGTACATGCCGATGCCCGCGCCGGTGCCCATCGCGAGGCTGAAGAGGATCTGGCCGCGCAGGTACCCGCCGACCGCGCGCTGGATGCGCGTCGGGAAGTCGTCGGCGTCGGTGCCGTCGCCCGGCGGCATGACCGCCCGGACGGTCGCGCCTATCCGCTCGCCGTAGATGAGCATGTACACCGACAACACGATCACCAGCAGCAGGCCGAGGCCCGCGGTCACCAGCGTCTTGACGATCTGGCCGCCGAAGTCGACGATCGTGCTCGTGCCGCCGACGACCTTGTCCTGCAGCGTCTGCAGCGCCGGCTCGCCCTGGCGCTTGACCTCGATGTTGATGCCCTTGCGATCGAAGTAGGCCTGCAGGTCGGCGAGCCGGTTGTTGGCGTCGTCGACGATCGAGGGCACGTCGTTGCCGAACTTCTGGGCCTGGTCGGCGACCGGGTTGGCGAGCAGGACGCCGGCCCCGGTCAGGACGGCGATCAGCCCGAGGTAGACGGCGAGGATCGCCAGCCCGCGCGGCACCCGGAGGCCCTGCAGGAACGTCACCATCGGGTTGAGGATCAGCGCGATGACCGCGGCGACCGTGAAGGCCAGCAGGACGACGCCCGCGGCCTTGGCCACGAGGTAGAGCGCGATGATGCCCAGCGGCAGCGCGACGAGCTGGATCCAGCGCGGGACGACGACCTTCTGGACCGGCGGCTCGGGCCGCGCGTCGGGCTCGGCGGCCTCGGGCGGCGGCTCGCCGTCGCGGGGATCGTGGCCGTCCCAGTCGTCGGCGTCTGTGGGGTGCTCGCTGCTCATCTCCTCCGTCCGCCAGAGTATGCGACGTGCCAGCCGCTCCCACCATCCTCTTCGCCGGCGACGTCGTCGGCGGGCTCGGGCGGCGCACGCTGCTCGGTCTGCTGCCCGGCCTGCGCGAGCGCTACGCCCCGGACTTCGTCGTCGTCAACGGCGAGAACATCGCCGGCGGCCTCGGGATCACGCCCAAGCTGGCCGACGAGCTCCTCGGCGCGGGCGTCGACGCGATCACGCTCGGCAACCACACCTACCGCCGCGCGGAGATCAACGCCTACCTGGACTCCGGCAAGCCGATCATCCGGCCCGCGAACTACCTGTCGACCCAGCCGGGGCGCGGGTTCGTCGTGGTCGAGAAGGGCGGCGTGCGGCTCGGCGTCGTCAACCTCAGCGGCAACATCCACCTGCGCGCGGGGCGCGTCGCGTTCCTGGAGATCGACGCGGTCCTGGCCGAGCTGGCGGGCAAGGTCGACCACGTCCTGGTCGACATGCACGCCGAGCTGACGTCGGAGAAGATCGCCATGGGCTGGTACCTCGACGGGCGCGTCACGGCGGTCGTCGGGACGCACACGCACGTGCCGACCGCCGACCTGCGCGTCCTGCCCGGCGGCACCGCCGACCTCACCGACGTCGGGATGACGGGCCCGCGCGGCGTGGTGATCGGCGTCAAGAAGGAGCAGGCGATCGCGTCGATGCGCACGCACATGAACGTGCGCTTCGAGACCAGCGAGGACGACCCGTGGGTCAACGCCGTGGTGATCAGGGCGGCG
>JAOPZD010000421.1 GCA_025964295.1 Conexibacter sp. | reverse complement strand
AGGGCCGCGTGGTCACCAGCGGCGAGCTCGCGGGCCCGCCCGCCGCCGCGGCGGCCTGAGCCGGCGCGCGGGAACGACCGCGGGAAGGATCCCGCGCCCGCGGCGTCTTGCTGGGTGGCCACTCGTCCATCTGCCCTCGAAGGGAGCACCGCATGGCCAGCCTTCTCTCGACCCGCCGCGCCATCGTCGCCACGCTCGTAGCCGTCGCCGCCCTCGCGGCGGCGCTGCTGCTCACGCGTGATCAGCCCGCCAATGCCGCGTCTGCCAAGACCGTCCGCCTGTCGGCCGACGCCCACGGCAAGCTGAAGTTCAACAAGTCCAAGATCACCGTGTCGCACGGCAAGGTGACGTTCGTCATGACGAACCCGAGCGGATCGGGCAAGCCCCACGCGATCGCCGTGGAGGGCAAGGGCGTCGACAAGGACGGCAAGACCGCCAGCCCGGGCAAGACGTCGAAGGTCACCGTCACCCTCAAGAAGGGCAAGTACGAGTTCTACTGCCCGGTCGACGGCCACAAGGCCGCGGGCATGAAGGGCACGCTGACCGTCAGCTAGCGAGCGGCCGAAGCACACAGAGCGGGGCGGGCGGCGGGCTCTACGCCGCCGCCTGCTCCGCCCAATCGCGATACAGCCGCCAGTAGCGCCCCTCGGCGGCCAGCAGCTCGTCGTGGGTCCCGGACTCCACGATCCGCCCACCCTCGAGCACCACGATGCGCCCGGCCTGGCGGATCGTCGAGAGCCGGTGGGCGATCACGACCGCCGTGCGCCCGGCCAGCAGCCGCCGCAGGCCGTCCTCGATGATCGTCTCCGTGCGCAGGTCGACGTTCGAGGTCGCCTCGTCGAGGACCAGGATCCGCGGGTCGGCGACCAGCGCCCGCGCGAACGCCACGAGCTGGCGCTGCCCGGCCGACAGCTGCACGCCGCGCTCGCCGATCTGCGTGTCGAGCCCGTGCTCGAGGCGGCCGACGAACTCCCACGCGCCCACGGCGCGGCACGCGCGCTCCAGCGCCGCGTCGTCGATCGTCTCGCCGTCGCGCACGCCGAAGGCGATGTTCTCGCGCAGCGTCCCGCTGAACAGGAAGCCCTCCTGCGGGACGATGCCCATCTGCGAGCGCAGCGACTGCATCGTCACGTCGCGCAGGTCGATCCCGTCGACCTTCACCGCGCCCGAGGTCGGGTCGTAGAACCGCGCCGCGAGCTTGGCCAGCGTCGACTTGCCCGCGCCGGTCGCGCCCACCAGCGCCACGGTCTGCCCCGGCGGGACGTGCAGCGTCACGTCCGCCAGCGCGGTCTTGGTCCCCTCAGCGGTGGAGTAGGCGAAGGTCACGTCCTCGAAGGAGATCTCGCCGCGCAGCGGGCGGGGGAGGTCCGGCGCGCCGGGCTTGTCCACCAGGTCGGGCTGCTCGTCGAGCAGCGCGAAGATCTTGTCCAGCGCCGCCATGCCCGACTGGTAGGTCGTGTAGACCTGCGAGAGCGCCGAGATCGGGTCGAAGAACCCGTTCAGCGCGGCGATGAAGCCGACCAGGACGCCGACCGTCACGTCGCCCTGCAGCACCTGGTGGCCGCCGTAGAGCAGGATCCCGACCGTCGCGATCGCCGACACGAACTCGACCGCCGGGAAGTACGCGGCGTTGAGGTTGACGGTCGTCATGTTGGCGGAGCGGTTCTCCGCGTTGAGCTCGGCGAAGCGGTTGAGGTGCCGCGGCTCCTGGGCGAAGGACCGCAGCACGCGGATGCCCGACAGCGACTCCTGCAGGTAGGCGGTCAGCGCGCCGATCGTCTCGCGCGTGCGGGCGAAGGCGTCGGCGGACGCCAGCCGGAAGGCGAACGAGCCCACGGCCATGATCGGGAAGATGACGAACGTCAGCAGCGCCAGCTGGACGTCGAAGAGCAGCAGGATGGCGATCGACCCGACGAGCGTCAGCGTCGCCTGGAAGAGCGTCGTCACGGCGTCGGTGACCATCTGCTCCAGCGCCTCGACGTCGTTGGTCAGCCGCGAGATCAGCACGCCGGCGGGGCGCCGCTCGTAGAACCCGACCGGCATCTCCTGCAGGTGGCGGAAGATGTCCAGGCGCAGGTCCTGCAGCGCGCGCTGCCCGACCCAGTTGGTCAGGTAGGTCTGCACGTAGGACGTGACCCAGACGACCAGCGCGCTGATGACGAACAGGATCACGATGACCGTCAGCGCGCCGGTGTCGCCCTTGGTGATGCCGCGGTCGATGGCCTGCTTGGCCAGCGGCGCGGGCGCCAGCGACGCCGCGGTGCCGAGCACCAGCGCGACGAACATGAGCGCGGTGCGCCGGCGGTAGGGGCGCAGCAGCTCCACGATCCCGCGCAGCTTGCGCCCGCGCCCGCTGGTCGCGCGCAGCCGCCGGCGCAGGTCGTCGCGGCGGCTCAGGGCCTCGGTCTGCTCTTCGCGCATCACAGGCCCGCCACCTCGCGCTCGGGGTCTTCGCGGTTGAGGAAGACCTGGTCGGGCAGGCCCTTCTCGACGATCTCGGCGTACAAGGGGGAGACCTCCAGCAGCTCGTCGTGCGTGCCCTGGGCGACGATCCGGCCGTCCTCGACGACCACGATGACGTCGGCCAGCGCGATCGTCGACAGCCGGTGGGCGATGACGAACGTCGTGCGCCCGGCCATGACCTCGCGCAGCGCGTCCTTGATCTGCTGCTCGGTCGAGGCGTCGACCGCGGAGGTCGCGTCGTCGAGGACGAGGATCCGCGGGTCGGCCAGCAGCGCGCGGGCGATCGCGACGCGCTGGCGCTGGCCGCCGCTGAGCGTCAGCCCGCGTTCGCCGACGCGCGTGTCGTAGCCGTCGGGCAGCGTGGCGATGAACTCATGGGCCTGCGCGCGCCGGGCGGCGATCTCGATCTCCTGGCGCGGCACGGCCGCGTCGCCGCCGCGCGCGTAGGCGATGTTGTCGGCGATGGTGGTGGAGAACAGGAACGGGGCGTCGTCGACGACCGCGATCGCCTGGTGCAGCTCGACAGGGTCGACGGAGCGGACGTCGGCGCCGTCGATGACGACCGCGCCGGAGTCGACGTCGTAGAGCCGGCCGAGCAACTGCACCAACGTGGTCTTGCCCGAGCCCGTGGCGCCGACCAGCGCGACCGTCGTCCCCGCGGGCACGTCGAGCGAGACGTCGTGCAGCGTGGCGTGCGGCGCGCCGTCGTAGGTGAAGGTGACGTCGCGCAGCTCGACGTGGCCGTTGCCCGCGGGCAGCGGCCGGGCGTCGGGCGGCGCGACGATCGCCGGCGCGCGGTCGAGGATCTCGAACAGCCGCGCGCCCGAGGCGGTCGCGCGCTGGGCCAGGCCGAGCGTCATCCCGAGCTGGCGCATCGGCACCAGCAGCATCAGCAGGTAGGTGTAGAACGCCGCGAAGTCGCCGAGTGTCATGTGCCCGGCCACGACGCGCCGCCCGCCGATCAGCAGCACGCAGGCCAGGCCGATCTGCGGCAGGAAGCCGATCAGCGGCTGGTAGAACGCGCTCAGCCGCGTGGCGATCATCTCCTGGTCGAAGACGCGCCCGGTGGAGGTCGCGAAGCGCTCGAGCTGGCGGTCCTCGCGCGCGAAGGCCTTGACGACGCGCACGCCGCCGATCGACTCCTCCGCGTCGGCGGTCAGCTCGGCGATGCGCTGCTGGACGGCCTGCTGGGCGGGGCGCGCGCGGCGGCCGTAGCGCGAGGCGATGAGCACCACGAACGGCACGGGCAGCAGCGAGATCACGGCCAGCAGCGGGTCGACGAGCAGCATCGCGACGCCGGCCAGGACGATCGTCAGCGCCGACTGCAAGATGAACACGAGGCCGTAGCCGAGGAAGAACCGGACCGCGGCGAGGTCGACGGTCGCGCGCGACATCAGCTGCCCGGTCTGCTGGCGGTCGAAGAACCCCAGCTCGAGCGAGAGCAGGTGCCCGTAGAGCCGCTGGCGCAGGTCGCGCTCGACGCCGAGCGAGACGCGTCCGGCGACCAGCCGCCGGGCGACGGTCAGGATCAGGCGCGCGACGCCGGCCGCGCCGATCAGGATCCCGATCCGGTCCAGGTCGCCGCCGTCGTGGCTGCGGATCTGGTCGATCGCGCGGCCCGTCAGCCACGGGATCACCACCGTCATGATCATCGCGGCGCCCGCGAGCAGGCCCGACGAGATGACCCCGGAGCGGTACGGGGCGAGGAAGCCGAGGAGTCTGCGGAAGATCGCCAAGACCGATCAGTGTAGTTGCACAGGAAACGAACCGGGCCGCGTCCGGTCTGAGTACGGCCGTGCGATGCTCACAGACGACGATGACGCCCGCCCGCTTCGGCCTCTGCGACCGCTGCACCCACCAGAAGCTCGTCAGGAGCGGCCGAGGCTCCACCTTCTCGCTCTGCCGGATCGGCCTCAGCGACCCCGACTGGCCCAAGTACCCGCAGATGCCGGTGACCGCCTGCCCGCGCTTTGACGCGTCATCGGACAACGCGAGGTGTGAGCCTGGCCGGTGAGGCAATGGAAGCGGACCATGAGAGACCGATTCCTCCGGGCCCTCGGGCTCGGCTGCGCGCTCAGCGCGCTCGTCGTGGCCTCGGCAGGGGCTGCCACCACCACATCCACCACGCGCTTCGCCGGCGATGCGGCCGGCGCGCAGACGCTGGTCCGCAACGCCGACGGCGCCGTCTCGACGGCCGTGGGCGACGTCAAGGCCGGCACGCTCGGCGTCGCCTCCGGCGCGTCGGCCGCGACCGTCGCCCGCGCGGCCGTCGACCGCTACGCCTCCATGCTCGGGCTGAGCAGCGGGGCCCAGCTGCACCAGGTCGCCTCCCGGGCCGACGCGGGCGGCACGACCGTCCGCTACGAGCAGGTCGCCGGCTCGGTGCCGGTCTACGACGGGCGCGTGCTCGTCCACGTCGCCAAGGGCGCCACCGCGCTGAAGTCGATCACGGCGTCGGTCGCGCGGACGGCGCCCGCCGGCGCCGGCGCCGCGACGATCTCCGCGGCGACGGCCAGGGCCCTGGCCACCGACGGCCTCGCCGGAGCCGAGGTCAACAGCGGGCCGGAGCTCGTGATGTACACGGGCGTGCCGTTCGGCTCCACGCCGCCCACGCTGGCCTACGTCACCGACGTGCGCTCGCGGTCGGAGGCCGTGCGCAAGCTCGTGGTCACCGATGCGGCGACCGGCAGGACGATCGCCGTGCAGAACCGCCTCGAGAACGCCCGCAACCGGACGGTCTACAACGCGCAGCACAGCACGACGACCGGCACGCTGGCCCGCTCCGAGGGCCAGGCCGCGACGGGCGACGCGGACGTCGACGGGGCCTACAACAACACCGGCGCGACCTACGACTACTACCTGTCGAACTTCGGCCGCGACTCCTACGACGACGCCGGCGCGGAGCTGATCAGCTTCGTGCACTACGGCATCAACTACCAGAACGCGTTCTGGGACGGCTACGAGATGGTCTATGGCGACGGCTTCGCGGTCAACGACGTCACCGGCCACGAGCTGACCCACGCCGTCACCGAGCGCACGGCGGGCCTCGAGTACGCCGACCAGTCCGGCGCGCTGAACGAGGCGATCTCGGACATGGCCGGCTGGGACGTCGACCCGGGCGACAGCACCATGGGCGAGGACCTCCCGATCGGCGCGATCCGCGACATGCGCAACCCGGGGGCCTACGGCCAGCCGGCGTCCGCGTCGCAGTACGTCTGCACGACCTCCGACAACGGCGGCGTGCACACCAACAGCGGGATCCCGAACAAGGTGTACGCCAACATGGTCGACACCATCGGGCGCGGCAGCGCGGCGCAGGTCCGCTACCGCGCGCAGACCGCCTACCTGACGCCGCAGGCGAGCTTCGCCGACGCCCGCGCGGCGTTCGTGTCGGCCGCGGGCGACGTCGGGGCCAACGCCACGAGCGTCGCCAACGCCTGGCAGGCCCAGGGCGTCACGGCCACCTGGGCGCCGTCCTGCTGAGCTAGCGGGTCACCTCCACCGACCGGCGCGCCTCCAGCTCATACGGGTTGGAGGCGTAGCCGCGGTAGAGGTAGCTCAGCGGCATCGCGACCGGCTTGTGCTGCATCTGCCAGACATGGCAGAGCTCGTGGCAGACCAGGTCGCCGGAGGCCTCGGCCAGCGGCGCGCGCAGCAGGATCAGGTCCCACATCGTGTAGCCGTCGAAGCGCGAGAACCACGGCAGCCGGAACAGCCACGGCACGGTGAGGATCCGGACGGTGCGGCGCAGGCGGACCGGACGCGGGTAGAGGTCCAGCGTGTCGAGGCGGGCCTTGGCCGCCGTCAGTGCGTCGCGCTCGGCGCTCAGCGCAGCGCCAGCGGGTTGAGGACCAGGTACGCACGAGCGTCCTGGTTGGACTGCTGGAACCGGAAGGTGTAGGTGCTCTTGGTGGTGAGGGCGTCGACCAGGCCCGCGTTGGCCGAGCGTTTGACGGCGTTGACCGACGGGGCCTCGTCGGCCAGCGTGCGCGTCAGCGGCCGGGCCAGCGCGGCCTGGACGTCGGGCTGGCTGCGGCGGAAGAGCAGCGCGGTGGGCGCTGCCTTCGACGTGACGATCCTGCCGGCGGCGTTGCGCTTCTTGCTGACGCCGGGCGGCAGCAGGACGACGGTCTCGGACACCCCGAGGTAGCGGAACGAGTAGAGCGCGAGCTCGAGCGCCTCGCGGCGCAGCAGGAGGTGGCGGCTCACCGAGGGCTTGCCGTCGACGATCGTGCAGTCGGTGCCGCCGACGCCGCAGAGCCGGTACATGACGCCGGCGCCGTCGGTGACGAAGTCGATGTTGCCGCCCTTGGCCGCGGGCTGCTGGATGGCGATCGTCACCGGCAGCTCGGCGATCTGCAGCGGGCCGCCGTCGACGAGCACCAGCTGCTTGCCGTCGGCCAGGCGGTACTGGCGGCCGACGTGCTCGGCGATCTGCTGGGCCGCGTCGGCGCCGGTCGCCGCGGTCGGGCGCCAGGCCGACCACGCCGGCCCGTTGCGCAGGACGATCGTCTTGTCGTCCTTGCCGGTGACGAGCACGGCGACGAGCAGCGCGAGCGCCGAGACGCCGACGGCCAGCAGCGCGCCGAGCAGGAACTGGAAGCGGGCGGAGTAGCGGGAGTAGGCGGGCGCGCCGGCCGTGTCGGAGGCGTCGTCGCGGGAGTCCGTGGCGGTCGCGGTCGCACCCGCGCCGGCGGCCTCGCGGTCGTCGCCGGGCGTGTCCTCGCCGTCGCTGCCGGCGGCCGCCGGCGCCCACAGGCGCCCCGCCGCCGCGCGCGGCGTCTCGTTGGGCAGCAGCGTCGCGGGATCCCACTCCGGGCGCGTGCCGACGAGGTCCGGCGGGCGGCGGCGGCCCTGCTCGACGACGTCGGCGGACGCCGCTTCGGGCTCGGCCGCCTCGGGCCGCGGCTCGTCGATGATGTCGTCGTTCTCGTCGGCGCTCACAGCTTGGGCCAGATCGTCTCGTCGGTCACGTCGATGGTCGGCGCCTGCAGCTCGACGGAGTCCAGCAGCTCGACCACCTCGTCGCCGAACAGCTCCTTGCGCTCGACGAGCTGGTCGGCGATGTAGGCGACCTGGTCGCGGTTGGCCCGGATCACGCAAACGGCGGTCACGTAGGCCTGCCCGAGGATCTGCGCGGCCATCCGCTCCTTGTGCGGATCGCGCAGGATCGTCGCGATGGCATCGCCGCTCTGGGTCATGCCGCGCGAGCGGTTGATGATCTTCTGGCCGATGCGCTCGAAGCGCTTCATGTACTCGCGCTCGGCCTCCTCGCGGGCCTCGTCGCTCTCCCACGCCAGGTGGGAGAGGTCGACGGGGTTGGGGCCCATGCCCGAGAAGCCGACCATCGCGGCGGCGCGCGTGCTGACCGACTGCACGTCGCCGCCGACGCCGGTGCCGTTCTCGCCGTAGAAGACGTGCTCGGCGGCCATCGCGCCGAGGCCCCAGACGATGTCGGCGGCCTCCTGGTGGCGCCAGCGCACGAAGCGCTCCTCGACGTCCATCACCTGGTGGTGGCCGAGCGAGCCGCCGCGCTTGCGGATCGACAGCCGCGTGGACTGGCGAAACGGCATGTAGACGTGGCCGGCGACCGCGTGCCCCGCCTCGTGGATCGCGACGGAGCGCGTCTCCAAGGCGATGTAGTCGATCTTCTGGGCGGTGCCCGACTCGATCGTCGTGATCGCCTCGACGATGTCGTCCCAGCCGGCCTCCAGGCGCCCGTCGCTGTGGGCGTAGGTGAGCGCCATCGAGCACACCTGCTCGATCATGGCGGGGGAGTACCCGTTGGTGATCCGCGCCAGCTCGTCGCGCCGCTTGGGCGTGTCGAGGTTGGCCTCGTGGTCGACCTTGCCGAGGTAGAGGTCGAAGATGTCCTGGCGGTCCTCCTTGGTCGGCGTGCGAAACCAGACGTGGCGGCCCATCCGGCCTGGGCGGATCAGCGCCGGGTCGAGGTTGTCGATCGGCACGTTGGTCGCGCCGATGAAGTAGATCTGCTCGGGCCGCGGCTTCGGCGACCGGACCCGCAGCGAGCGGCCGAAGAGCCGGCGCGGGATCAGGTAGGTGGCGTCGAGCAGGTTGTTGATGCGGTTGGTCCAGAACTTGGCCCAGAACTTCGGCTCGTCGACGCCGTCCATCTGGATCAACAGCTGGTTGAGCGCCATGCCGCCGCCCATGCCGCCCATGCCGCCGGGCATGATGAAGTTGTTGATGCGACCGTAGAAGCTCGCCAGCGCGGGCGGCAGCACCGGGACGTAGCCGGGCGCGCGGCTGGCGAACAGGCGCTCGCGCCACTCGGGGGTCTCGCAGATCAGGTCGCCCGAGGCCGACAGCGATCCCCACGGCCCGTAGAACTGCGGCTGGTCGGCCTCGGAGAACAGCGGTTGCATGACGGTGGCGCTGTTGCCCAGCGCCTGGCGGCGCAGCCCGACGGCGTCGATCTCGTCGATGAAGATGATGCACTGCCCGCCCCACTTGCGCGCGAGCTTGCGCGCCTTGCGGATCAGGAACAGCACGACGACCGTGTCGAGGCCCATGAACGCCTGCTGGAAGCCGGAGCCGGGCATCGTGACGATCGGCGAGTTGAACGAGGTCGCGATCGCCTTGGAGAGCATCGTCTTGCCCGTGCCCGGCTGGCCGATGAACAGCAGGCCGCGCTCCGGCTTGCCGCCCGCCTTGCGGAAGTCCTCACCGCCCTGCCAGAGCTCGATGACGCGGGTGACGTCCTCCTTGGGCTCGGTCTGGCCGCGAACGTCCTCGAGGCGCACGCCCCAGTCCGCGTCGCCCGGCTCGTAGCCCTTCATCTGCTTGAGGCCGAAGAACAGCAGCGGGCCGAAGATGATCGCGAAGTTGATGAAGAACAGCAGCGGCAGCTGCACGCCGAGCGTGATCAGCGTGACGAGCATCTGCGGATCCGTGATCGCGTTCCAGATGCTCGAGACGAGGTCGGGGATCGACTTGCCCGCCAGCAGCGCGACGAAGCCCAGGACGCCGAAGACGATCGCGGCGAGCCACAGCACCAGGCGGTACTTGCCGCGCCAGAACCACAGCCGCCGGCGCGCGGTCGCGTCGTCCAGCAGCGCCTCGCGGTCGGCGCCGTAGAGGCTGGGGCGGGGGATGAAGCGGTGGGCGACGATGTCGATCAGCCCGCGGAACGCGCTGACGAAGACGATCGTCGCCAGCAGCGCCCAGCCCCACGGCCAGCCGTTGACGCCGATGAGCACGGCCATCGTCGCCGGGCTCGTCATCACCGCCACGAACGTCGCGGCGCGCGACAGGCGCCGCCACTCGCCGGCGAGCGCTTCACGGGTGCCGGAACCGGCCGCGACGATCTTCGTCCCGGTGCTCCCCTCGGACTCCATAGGCGCAGAGGGTAGTGGGGAAGGGCGTGAAGTCCAGCCGCCAGACGGTCCCGGCGCGCTTGGCCAATCGGGCGCGCGCGGACGCGCCGCAACGGGTCGGGCGACGGCTGCTAGAT
This sequence comes from Conexibacter sp., assembly GCA_025964295.1. Next base: position 1,157 of record JAOPZD010000421.1, on the reverse strand, counting down.
GCGCGGGATGCCGAGCACCAGGTGCGGTGCGGCGGAGACGTCGGTGTCTCGCATGCGGGCGGCGGCCGCGGTGGCCGGCGCGCGGTCGTCGCGGAACTCGAGCTCGCCCTTGCACTTCGGGCAGGCGCCGAGGATGCGGAGGCCCTCGGCCATGCCCGCCGTGTTCCAGGTGAACTCGCAGCTGTTGCAGCGCACGGCGAAGTCGTCGCTCATCACCGGCTGCATCGGCCAAAACAGGGGAGGGCTTGACTCGGCCGTTCGTCCAGAGGCCGGGCCAGCGGATACGGTGCCCGCTCGATGCCGCGCCGCGCCTTCCTCGCCCTGATCGCGTTCGCCGCCGTGGTCGGCCTCGGCGCGAGCCCCGCCGCGGCGCTGCAGACGCACGCGTGCCCCAAGTCGACCGGATTCCGGTGTGCGACGGTGACCGTGCCGCTGGACCGCTCCGGCGTCGTGCCGGGGACGATCGACCTGGCGGTCGCCGTCGAGCGCCCGCGCAAGGGCGCCAGCGGCTACCTGCTGGCGCTGTCGGGCGGGCCGGGTCAGCCATCGGTCGCGTTCGCCGACTCGTTCCGCGCGTCGCTGGCCCCGGCGCTGGCCCACCGCCGGCTCGTCGTGGTCGACCAGCGCGGCACCGGTCGGTCGGGCGCGCTGCGCTGCGCGCCGCTGCAGGCGCTGGGCACGCTGGACGTCGTCAACACGCGGATCGTCGAGACCTGCGCCAACCGCCTCGGGCGCGCGCGGCAGTTCTACTCGACGACCGACTCGGTCCGCGACATCGACGCGGTGCGCCAGGCGATCGGCGCCCCGAAGCTCGAGCTGATGGGCGTCAGCTACGGCACCTACGTCGCGGTGCAGTACGCGCGCCAGTTCCCCGCCTCGACCGACGGGCTGATCCTCGACTCCGTCGTCGGCCCCGACGGCATCGACGCCTACTTCCTGGACACCTTCGAGCGGCTGCCGCGCGTCCTGGCCGAGCAGTGCGCCGGGCGCCGCTGCCGCACGGCGACCAGCGACCCCGTCGCCGACCTCGGCACGCTGGCGCGCCGGCTGGCCGCGGGGCCGCTGCGCGGGACGGTCCCCGACCTGCACGGCGCGGCGCACGCGACGGCGATCCACGACGAGTCCGAGCTGCTGTTGATCATCATGTCGGGCGATCT
>JAOPZD010000401.1 GCA_025964295.1 Conexibacter sp. | reverse complement strand
GCGTCCTCGACGAGGACCAGAAGGCCGAGATCGCCGAGCGCATCACCGAGACGTTCGCCTCGGTCGTCGGGGAGCCGGTGCGGGGCCTGACCTGGGTCGTCATCGACGACATGTCCAGCGGGCACCTGACGATCGGCGGCCGGCCCGTCACGACCGAGGGTGTCAACGAGATCCTCGCAGGTGCGCCCGCGGGCGCGTGAGCCACCGCAGACCTCCTCGGTGGTCGGCCACGCGGGGACTGCATGTGACCACGGCCGCGGCCGGCCGGTTGAGCGTGCCTAGCGCGCCGCGGCGACGACGCGCAGGGCGTCGAGCGACTCGCGGATCCGCGCGGGCAGATCGCGCGGCTTCGGCGCCGGATCCGTCACCCACTGCTCGAAGGCCACGCGGAAGACGCCCATGCCGGCCTCGGCCGTCAGGCTCGCCGCCGGCTCCTCCACCCCACGCTCGCGCAGCGACGCGGCGAGCGCCGCCGAGATCCCCGCGAGCTTGACGAGCTCGCGCTCCTGCAGCTCCGGGTTGGCCGCGATGATCGCCTGGCGCTCACGGGCGAACGCGGCGCGGGTCTGCAGCGCGGCGCCGGCAGCCTCGAGGCTGACGGCGACCGCGTCGAGCGGCGCGACCTCGGCGGGCACGGCGGCGAGCGTGCGCACGAAGCGCTCCTTGAACTCCTCGCCCCCGGCGAACAGCACCTCGCGCTTGTCGGCGAAGTGCCGGAAGAACGTCCGCTTCGTCAGGCCGGCGCGCGCGGCGATGTCCTCGACCGTGGTCTGCTCGAACCCGCGCTCGGCGAAGAGCTCGCTCGCCGCCTGCGCGAGGCGGCCGTAGGCGTCGGGTTCCCAGCGGGTCACGGCCAGGATCTTAGCCATGACACCAAGTGACATCGCCGTGCTACGGTGATGACACCGACTGTCATCGTCTCGACCTGGAGGTCTCCCCATCATGCGTGTCTTCGTCACCGGCGCCAGCGGCTGGATCGGCTCGGCCGTCGTCCCGGAGCTCATCGACGCCGGCCACGAGGTCGTCGGGCTCGCCCGCTCCGACGCCTCGGCCGACGCCATCGCCGCGGCCGGCGCCGAGGTCGTCCGCGGCACCGTCGACGACCTCGACGTCCTGACCGCGGCGGCCGCCGCGGCCGACGGCGTCATCCACCTCGCGTTCAAGCACGAGGAGGCGTTCTCGGGCGGCTTCGCGGCCGCCGCCGACGCCGACCGCCTCGCGATCGAGACGTTCGGCGCCGCGCTCGCCGGTACCGACAAGGCGCTCGTCATCGCCTCCGGCTTGGCCGGCCACGGCGCGGGCCGCGTCGTGACCGAGAGCGACGCACCGGACCCGAGCTCCCCCGCCGGGCACCGCACGCGCTCGGAGACGACGGCGCTCGGGCTCGCGGCGTCCGGCGTGCGGTCGTCGAGCGTCCGGCTCTCGCCGACCGTGCACGGCGACGGCGACGGCGGGTTCGTCGCGTCGCTCGTCGGCGTCGCGCGCGAGAAGGGCACGTCCGGCTACCTGGGCGACGGCACCAACACGTGGCCGGCCGTCCACGTCCTCGACGCCGCGCGGCTCTTCCGCCTGGCGCTCGAGTCCGCGCCGGCCGGGTCGGTGGTGCACGGCGCCGCCGAGGAGGGCGTGCCGATGCGCGGGATCGCGGGAGCCATCGGGCGCCACCTCGACGTCCCGGTCGTCGCGGTGGCGCCGGCCGACGCCGAGGCGCACTTCGGCTGGCTGGCCATGTTCCTCGGGATCGACGTCAAGGCGTCGAGCGCGCGGACACGCGAGCTGCTCGGGTGGGAGCCGACGCACCCGGGCCTGATCGCCGACCTCGACGCGGGCCACTACTTCACCGCCGCGGCGGTTCGGTAGCGGATCACGTGGGGCGCGCGGCGTCGCCGGTTGGTTGAGGCCGACAGACCGGCGACGTCGCGCCCGACGATCGGCGACGGGAATGCTGCCGGTGCCCTCGTAGGTGTCGACGACCTCCGGGGCCGATCCATCAAACCCGTTTGATGTAGCGTTCCGAGCGTGGGAGAGCTCGGGGCCACCACCACGCTTCATCCGCCGGACTTCCTGCGGCTCGCGGGACACCCGATTCGATGGCGGCTCCTCAACGAGCTGGCCCGGAGCGACCGGCGCGTCGGCGAGCTCACCGGCCTGCTCGGACGGCCGCAGAACCTGGTCTCCTACCACCTCGGCCGGCTCCGCGGAGAGCATCTCGTCTCGACGCGCCGGAGCTCGGCGGACGGTCGCGACAGCTACTACAGCCTCGACTTGATGCGCTGCCGGGAGCTGCTGACGGCGACCGGTGCCGCCTTGCATCCGGCCTTGGGCGCGAAGGCCCCCGGACGCTCGGGCCCCGCCCGCCAGCCACGCGCCCAGGTGCTGTTCCTCTGCACCGGCAACAGCGCCCGATCCCAGATGGCCGAGGCCCTGGCCAAGCACCTCGCCCCCGACAACGTCGAAGCCTTCAGCGCCGGCAGCCATCCCAAGGAGCTTCATCCCAACGCGGTACGTGCGATGCGCGAGTACGGCATCGACATCGGCGGCCGTCACGCCAAGCACCTCGACGAGTTCGTCGAACGGCCCTTCGACCACGTCATCACGCTCTGTGACCGCGTGCGCGAGGTCTGCCCCGAGTTCTCCGGCCACCCCGGCGTCACACACTGGAGCATCGCCGACCCTGCGCGCGACGGCGACGATGACGAGGTCACCTACCCCGCCTTCAGGCGCACCGTGGCCGGGATCGCCGACCGCGTCTCGTTCCTGCTCGACGTGATCGAGCACACCCCCATCACCACCGGGAGCTGAACATGCCCGACGACGATCTCGTCAGCGTCCGCTACATCGTCGATGACGTCGACGCCGCCATCGACTTCTACACCAAGAACTTCGACTTCACGCTGCTGTCGAACCCCGCCCCAGCGTTCGCCGACGTCGTCCGCGGCAGGCTGCGACTGCTGCTCAGCGGTCCGACCAGCTCGGCGGGACGACCACTTCCGGACGGCACCACGCCGGCCCCCGGCGGATGGAACCGCATCCACTTGATCGTCGAGGACATCGCGGCCGAGGTCGCACGCCTGCGCGCGGCGGGGCTCACGTTCCGCAGCCAGATCATCTCCGGTCCGGGCGGCCAGCAGATCCTGACCGAGGACCCCTCCGGCAACCCGATCGAGTTGTTCCAGGCCGCCGCCCGCTAGAGCAGCATCGCGCCACAACCTTCACCATTGACCATCGATGACGCCGCGCACCGTGTGGCGACGACTTTGGGCGCCCCATCGGCGGGCGCGCAGTTATAGTCCTACCCGGGGCCCGGGAACGCGGCCACCGTTGACGGTGGCGCATCCGACAGGCTCACTTCTCAGCGGCGCGAGAGCGCCTGCAGCGCGGCGGCGGTGGCAAGCCCGTAGACCAGGTGAGCGCTGAGGTCCCTGCCCAGCGTCACGCGGTCGTACTTCCAGATCGGCTCGTATAGCCCGCGGCGGGAAGCACCACGTAGCCCGCCGCCCAGACCGCGGCGCCGAACGGCAGCCCGTAGAGCACGCGGGGCTCGCGCAGCGACGCCGCGACGATCCCATATGACGCGCCGCCGACGATGCCGTACCCCCAATGCGTCGCGTTGTTGACCAGCCGCGCGCGAGAGTCCGGGAGCGTCCGGTTGAACAGGCCCTCGACGAGGCGCCTGCCCACCTGTGCCGGCGCCGGCGCCCGCTCCCAGCTCGACACGCCGGCCGATGACTCCCAGTCCTCGAAGCGCTCTTCGCCGCCGCCCCTCCGATAGCGGGTGAACAGCAGCGCGTCCATCGCCGCGGTGCCAACTGCACCGGCAACGAGCCCGCGCCCGATGGCGCCCGCCGGTGTCGCTGAGTGCGCGCTCATCCGACAGCCCGCGCCGGGACCGGGACGTACGCTCGGGCACGATCCCCGTCGATGCTCGTTGGCACGCTCGCTTCGAGCATGGTGCTCATCCTCCTGGCTCGGACCGCTGGTCTGAGCACGCTGACGCGCGACGGCGGCGATGGCGCCCGTGGGATCCCTGGGTCTTGGGCACTGGCGCCGGTGACAGACCAGGGACGACACGGGCGCGACCGGCGGCGCGAACGAACGAGGGTCTGAGCACTGGTTTGCCGCGAGCCTGCTGGCCGAGCGATTCGGAGCTCGCATCGTCGCCAGCGCAGGGACGATCGAGCAGATGCGCTTCAACGTCGCGACGCGGCCGCTGCTGTGGGACAAGGTGTACACCGGTGTCCCGCCGACGGTGGTCACGGCCGTGACAGCGCCGACACCACCGTCCTGCACGTCCCGGATCTCGAGCTGGTCGTCGCCGGCGACGCGATCTACAACGGCGTGCACATGTACCTCGCGCAGAGCGTGATCGTCGGCGGCTTCGGTCCCTTGAGGCGCGCGGAGCCGATCAGGCGTCGTCCCCTTCGGCGACGAGCGCGCGTTGCTCGGCGGCCTCGGCGCGGCGGAGCGCCTCGTGCGCGCGTTCGCGGGCGCCGGCGGCGCGGCGTACGGCCGCTTGGCGACGGAGGCCGCGTTCCTGGTGGAGCTCATTCGTGCCTAGCGGGGCGGCCGCGTGAAGCGGACGACCTGTTTGGCGCTGCGTGTCGAGCAGCTGTTGGCGTTCGTCGCCGCCGGACTGGGAGCGGTCGATCTGGTCCTGGCGGGCGTCTGCTCGGGCCTGATGGCGGTCGACGTCGCCCTGGCGCTGACCGAGCTCGACCGCTTCGGCGAAGTCGGTGGGGTCCGCGCGCGCTCGGTCCTGCTCGAGCCGGCTCTCGGCCTGGTCGACCGTGGCCTGGTCGCGGTCGGCGAGCGTCTGCTCGCGGTCGGCGATGCTTTGGTCGAGGTCGGCCAGTGCCTGCTCCTGAGTGTGCAGGGATTCCGGCTGATCGTTGGGCGGCGTGCTCATCACGGGAGCTCCTCTGCTTGAGTGCGCGCGACCGGCTCCGGCCGCGCGATGAAGTACCCCTGTGCCTGGTCGACGCCGAGCTCGCGCAGCAGCTCGATCGTCGCGGCGTCCTCGACGCCTTCGGCGATCGTCTGCGCGCCGAACCCTTGCGCGAGGGCGATGATGGCCTCGACCACGTGACGGCTACCCGGGTTGGTCGCGAGGTCGGCGACGAACTCGATGTCGATCTTGAGGTAGTCGACGGGGATCTGCTTCAGGTAGGTGAAGCCGCAGTAGCCCGTGCCGAAGTCGTCGAGCGCGAGCTTGCTGCCCAGCACGTGGAGCCGATCGGCGAACGCGTGGGCGGCGGGCTGGTCCTCGATGATGGCGGTCTCGGTGATCTCGAAGACGAGCAGCCCGGGATCGGCGCCGGTCTGCTCCAGGCAGCGCTCGACGTGCTCGAGGATGCCGGCGTCGCCGATCGAGCGAGCCGACAGGTTGAGCTCGACGGCGCACCCGGTCGCGGCGATCTTCGTCGCACGGTCGATGACCAGGCGGTCGATGTCGTCGATGATCCCGTACTGCTCGGCGACCGGGAGGAAAGCGCCCGGAGCCACGACGGTGCCGTCGGGGTCCACCAGGCGCAACAGCAGCTCGCGCTGGACCACCTCGCCCGTGCGCAGGTCGATGATCGGCTGGGCGTGGAACGTGAAGCGATCCTGAGCAAGCGCTTCGTGCAGGCGGCTGATCCAGGCGAGCGTGTCGACGTCGCGCTGCAGGATCTGCTCGCGCGCCTTGCGCTCGGTGATGTCCCCGAAGACGACCACGCAGCCCTGCACCCCGTCTTGGGTGGCGAAGGGCGCGGCGGTGTAGGAGACAGCGAGCCCGTGCCCGTCGCGGCGGATGAAGAGGTCGTCCTCGACGCTGACGGTCACCCCGTCACGGCAGGCGCGCAGGATCGGGCAGTCGTCGATCGGCCTCCGCGAGCCGTCGGGCCGTCGGCGGTGGATGATGCCGTGCACGAGCTGTCCCTGGAGCTCCTGGCGCGACCAGCCGAGCAGCGCCTGGGCGGTCGGGTTGAGGTACATCACGCGGCCGTCGGGGTCCAGCGTGAACAGGCCCTCCCCCATGCTGTCGGCGACCGCGCGCATGTAGTGCCGCGCCTCCGACAACGCGCGCTCGGACGCGACGCGCTCGGTGATGTCCATCGCCACGCCGATCATGCCCGCCACCTCCCCGTCGCGGTCGACGACGAGGCGGTCGCGCACGTGGGCGGGGAACGTCGAGCCGTCTTGGTGGCGGACCGCGTACTCGCCCTCGCGGCGGCCGGCCAGGCGCAGCTCGGCGTCGAGTCCGCCGGGGTGATTGGCGTCGGCAGCGACGATCAGCTCGTCGGCGGGACGTCCGACCGCCTCGCTGCTGGGGTGGCCGAAGAGCCGCTCGGCGCCACGGTTCCAGTGCGTGACGTCGCCGGCGGCGTCGGTCGCCATCACCGAGAGATCGACCTCGTCGAGCAATGTGGCCTGCGTCGCGACCGCCGCGTCGGCCCGGTGGCGCCGCGTCACGTCGGTGTGGGAGATGACGACCCGAACGGGACCGGGCCCGGGATGACGGGACGCGCGGAAGGTGAACCAGCGCTCGGCCGCGGGCGTCTGGAGCGCGTACTCGATCGAGAACGTGGTCTGCCGGCCCGACGCGATCGCCCGCAGCGCCGAGGCGGCTCGCGCCGCGACGAGGTCCCCGATGGCGCCATCACAGGCCGTGAGGTAGTCGTCGCCGAGCCGGCCGGCCGGCCGGCCATCGGCGGCGCACGACGTGTCCCACGCGCAGTTGGTGACGAGGATCGTGCCGTGCCCGTCGAGGACGGCGATCTGCGACGGCAGCGCGTCCAGCGTGCTCTGCAGGAGGTCGCGGGCGTCGGCGGCCTGGTGCTCGGCGTTGATGTCCTGGGAGAGCAGCAGCACCCCCACCACCACGCCGTCCTCGGTGATCGGCGAGAGGCGCACGCGATGCACGGTCGGCTCGGTCACCGCGGCGTAGACGAACCGCTGGGCGTGACCGGCGAGGGCCCCCAGGTAGCGCGGGCGCAGGACGTCCCAGGCGGCCGCCGGGACGATCTCGTCGATGCAGCGCCCCAGGGCGGCGGCGACGTCGATGTCGCGGTGCGTGTGGCCGTCAGACACCAGGAGGCGCAGCTCCGCGTCGACGATCAGGAGCCCCGCGCTGGGGATGCCGGAGATCAGGTCCCTCGCCAGCTCGACCGTCTCGTTCAAGCGCCCGCGCGCGACGCAGATCACACACCACCGCCCGTCTCATGCTCGTGCTCGTGCCGCAACATCGGCCTCGCCTCGCCACCCCGCCGAAGGCGCGGGTCATCGGAACGGTCACAGCCGCGAGTGCGGACGCGATCAGTCTTGTTCATCATCGGCATCTACAGACCGGCACATGAGGCCCGCACGAACGACGGTCGAGGTCGTACATCTTCATCAAGGCGTCCGGCGAAACCGTCGATGCCTGAGGTGGTGGCCACAAGTACACGACCTCGCGCGATGCTGCTGCTGCTGGCGATCATGCGCCGGGGAACGGCTCGTGGACCGCAGGTGAGCTTCGGCGCACGCCTGCTGATCGCGATCGTGCTGACGCTGTCGCTGATCGGCGCCCTGGGCTATCTGCTGATGGCCCATCAGCTGCGCCAGAACCAGATCGCCGACTTCGCGGCCAACCAGCGCGCCGATGTGCGCAGCGTGGAGGCCGTCGGCCGAGATGACGACGAGACCGCCGCCCGGACGGCGATCGATCAGCTGGTCGCCGCGATCGCCCGGCGGCCTGGCGTCATCGAGTCGCTGCTCATCGACGGCCGCTCGATCGTCGTGGCCTCCGACACGGCGGGCCTCTCGGTCGGACGGCGTGACTCCGATCCGCGAATCGCCGCGGCATTGGCCCGCGGCATCAGCTACGCGGGGCTGGAGGCCGACCCCGAACGCGATAGCCGTGACTTCGAGTTCGTCGCGCCGGTGCAGTGGCCGGGCGGGCGACAAGTGCTGGAGGTCGCCTACGACCACCGCTTCCTCGACGACGAGCTCACCAGTCTGCGCCACACGCTGGTGGTGATCGGGCTGTTGGCGTTGTTCGGCGGCACCGCGGTCTTCTACCTCGTCGGCGGCCGGATGCTGCTGCGCAGCCATCACATCGCGCTGCAGCGCGCGACCCGCGACGGCCTCACCGACCTGCCCAACCACCGAGCCTTCCAGGACGAGTTCCCCCGCGCGGTCGCGGCCGCGCGGCGCTTCCAGGAGCCGCTGGCGATCGTTGTGTTCGACCTCGACGACTTCAAGTTCATCAACGACCGCCACGGCCATCCCCACGGCGACGCGATCCTCGGCCGGGTCGCGGGCGTGCTCGCCGCCGGGCGCACGGAGGACCGCGCCTTCCGGATCGGCGGCGACGAGTTCGCGATGCTGCTGCCCCACACCGACGGCGACGGCGCCCGCACGATCGCCGGACGCCTCGATCGCGCGTTCACCGCCGCCGAGGTCGTGGTCAGCATGGGCGTCAGCGACCTCCACGAGGGCGAGTCGGCTGAAGACCTCCGCGCCGGCGCCGACGCCGCGCTCTACGAGGCCAAGCGCAGCGGACGGTGCATCGCGCACTTCGACGAGATCCGCGACCGCATCGTCATCACGACCTCGGCCCGCACCGATCGCATCCGGCGCCTGATCGACGAGGCGCAGCTGAGCACGGTCTACCAACCGATCTGGGACTTCGGGTCCCAACACCTGCTCGGCATCGAGGCACTGATGCGCCCCGACGACCGCTGCGAGCTCTCCGGGCCTGCCGAGGCCTTCGACCTCGCCGAGAAGATCGGACGCGTCCGCGAGCTCGACATGCTCTGCGTGAGCCACGCGCTGTCCGCCACCCCCGACGTGCCCGACCAGGCCCTGCTGTTCCTGAACATCTCGCCCCAGACGCTCGACCTCGACGCGGACGGCCGCGACTGGCTGCTGCGCCTCGTCGAGCAGACGGGGCTCGCGCCCGACCGGGTCGTCGTCGAGGTCACCGAGCGCATCGGCGCCCGGACCGAGGCCGTCGTCGTCTCGCTGCGGCGCCTGCGCGCCCAGGGCTTCAAGATCGCGCTCGACGACGTCGGCACCGGCAACTCCGGCCTCGAGATGCTCCAAAAGGTCAACCCCGACTTCGTCAAGATCGACCGCGGCATCGTCTTGTCCGCCGCCACCGACCGCAGTGCCCGCGCTGTGCTCATGGCCATGGCGACCTACGCCCGCCAGACCGGCGCCTATGTCATCGCCGAAGGCATCGAGGACCAGGAGACCCTCGACTTCCTCAGCGCCATCGACGACCACGACGTCCGCCTGGACCGCATCATCCAGGGCGGCCAGGGCTTCGGCCTCGGACGCCCCGCCGCGGGCGACGCGATCGCCAAGGCACCTGGCCTCCTCTCCCGCCCGGTCGCGTCGGCCGTCATCTGAACGACCGCGACCGCCAGTCGCGGGCGCCAGGCCAGATGGGTCAGCGCCGTGGCGGATGGATGCTTCGACGAAGGCGAGGCCGATGCTGCTGCCCTGCCTGGGCGGGCTCGTCGACGGCGGTCCCCCGACGAGCCCGCGAGCAGAACGCCTAGACCGCGGCCGGGGTTGCGGCGGCCGCGGGCGGGGTCGTGGTGCTGCGGCGGCGCAGGCCCTCGGGGCCGAGCAGGCCGGCGGCGAGGACGATGAAGCCGATGCCGCTGAGCAGCAGCGCGATGCCCATGATGATGGCAAAGAGGCCGACGCTCGAGGCGAAGAACGAGGTGTTGAGCGCGGTGGACAGCGCGGTCTCGCTGACCCAGACCTGGCGGGCCGGGTTGCTCGT
>JAOPZD010000399.1 GCA_025964295.1 Conexibacter sp. | reverse complement strand
CCGCGCCGCGCGCTGGCGGCGCTTCTGCAGCGTCTGCAGCTCGCTGCGGACCACCGTCAGCGCCGGCCGGCCCCGCCCGCGCGCGTCGACCAGCCCGGAGTCCCAGTTGTCGCCCAGGCTCGCGTTCCAGTGGTACAGGTAGACCCGCGTGATGCGGCGGCTCAGCGGGACGAGCTTGTCGAAGACCCAGCGCGTCGCCGTGGCGGCGTGCGCCGTCGACTCCGGGAAGGTGACCTTGGCCTTGTTGTTGCGCCGCCGCACGATCCCGCCGGTCTCGGTGAACCAGACCTGGCCGCTGGTGTGCTTGAGCAGCGTCCGCGTCCCGGTCGTCCGCAGGCGGTTGGCGTCGATGTAGTTGTGCAGCCCCCAGTAGCGCGGGGACTTCCCGTGGCCGAGGTGCTTCTGGAACTGGTCGACCCACGACGCCATGTTGGGCATGTCGAGCAGCTCGGCGCCCAGGATGGTGCACTTGGGGCACTCGCGCGTCATCGACCGGTAGTAGGAGGCGACGAGCTGCGGGCGGTGGCAGGTCGGCTCGCCGCAGTGGTTGGCCTCGTTCCACGTGGAGAACGTCGTCACCCACGGGTAGCGCGCGCGGAACTGGCGGAAGTCGTACTTGAACCGCGAGGGCGTCGGGAGCTTGCGCCGGTCCACGCGCGAGTGCCCGAAGCCGACCAGCGGCTGGACGCCGGCGGCGCGCGCCTGGTCCAGCCACGCGTCTACCTCCTGCTGCTCCCACGGGTGCTCCATCGCGTCCCACGACACGGCCACCCGCGCGTAGCGCACGTCGAGCGCCGCGAACAGCGGGTCGCTGAACATGTCGGGCTTCTGGTCGGCGATGCCGACGACCAGCGCGCTCGCCGAGGCGGGGAGCATCAGCGCCGCCGCGAGCAGCGCGACGGCGAGGCGGACGAGACCCTGGACGCTCACGGCGTGGCGAGCGGCTCCTCGGTGAGGATCGTGTCCTCGTGCGTGTAGGGCGGCGAGCAGCAGCACAGCAGGACCAGCGGCTCGTCGCCGGGGTTGTCGAGCTTGTGCTCGACGCCGGGCGGCAGGACGGCGCAGTCGCCGGGGCCGACGTCGGCCCACTCGCCCGCGACCCGCAGGCGGCCGCGGCCGGCGGTGAAGAAGTACAGCTCCTCGGAGGTGACGTGGTAGTGCGCGGTGGTCTGGCCACCGGGCGGCACGGTCGCCTCGGCCAGGCTCTGGTTGCGCGAGGGCAGCGTCGTGAGCCCCGCGATCTCGCGGATGCTCGAGCCGTCGAGGGTCGTGAACGGCTCCCGCTCGTCGAGGTTGGCCATGTCCATCGGGTAGCAAGGTACCCATCCGGGCGGCGCGACGATCCCACCGGGCCGGGTCGCCCCGGCCGCGCGCGGAGGCGCGACCGGGGCAGGGGCCGGAGGGGAGAGAGGTGCTGCGTGCTGCGGTGTTGGTGCTCCTACGCGAGGGCGCGACGCGCCGACTCGCGGTCGACGCGCTCGGCCGCCCCGGCCAGGGCGCGGGCGACGTGCGCCCGGACCGGTCTCGGGGGAGGTTCGGCCTGGCGCACCTCGGCTACGTGACGGGCCGTCGCGTCGCTGCGCGGAGCGGCGGCCTTGACGTAGTCGGTGTGGAGGTTGAACAGCATGACGGTGGTGCTCCTTCGGATGTGATGGAAGGTGCCACCGCCCTTGAGACCTCGGGCGCCTCGTGAGAGGCAGGAGTCCTGACGGGCGATGGACGCCCGCGGACTGGTGAGAAGGACCTAGCGCGCGAGCGGGAGCAACGAGACGGGACCACGGGACCCCTTGACGGCGTGAGCCATCGGGGTGGCCGTGAAGGCCACCTGGGGCGTCGTGGGGAGGATGTCGCGTCGGTCGACTCGCATGGGAAGGTCCCCTCCTCTCTACTTGTAGGTCTTGACGACCTATCTGTAGGAGAAGTCCACGGGACCGTATCGCGGTCCCGCGGATCGCGCAAGTACGGCTAGCTCGACTTCACGCCGAGCAACGTCTGGAGCACGGCGAGCGAGGGCCGCGGCTTGTCGTCGGGGCCGATCAGGCCCGAGTCCCAGGTGCGGACGTCGCGCGCCTTGGCGATCGCGCCGACGCCGGTGTTCCAGTGGTAGATGTAGACGCGCTGCACGCGCGGGCTCAGCTTGGCCAGCGTCGAGAAGACGAACTTGGTGGCCTTGGCCGCGTGCGTCGCGCCGGTCGGGAACGCGGTCCCCGAGCCGTTGTTGCGGGCGACGACGCCGCCGGTCTCGGTGAACCACACCGCGCCCTTGACGGCGCTGAGCAGCTTGCGCGTCCCGGTCGTCTTGAGCCGGTTGGCGTCGGTGTAGTTGTGCAGCCCCCAGACCTTCGGCGTGCGCTTGGCCGCCTTGACGAAGCGCTGGGCCCAGCTGCCGACGTTGTTGCGGTCCAGCAGGTCGGCGCCGAGGATCGTGCACGTCGGGCACGCCTTGCGCATCGCCGTCCACCAGCGCGCGACGGTCTCCGGGCGCTTGTTGATGTTCGCCTCGTTCCACGTGGCGAACTCCTTGACGAACGGATAGCGCTTGCGCACGTCCTTCAGGGACTTGGCCATCTGCGCCGCCGACGGGTTGTGCGACGTGCGCTTGCGCGAGCGGTCGAACGTCACCAGCGGCGTGAGCCCACCGGCCTTCGCACCCGCCATCCAGCCGTCCAGCCACGTGCGCAGCGCGGCGTCGTGCATGGCGTCGTAGGGCACCATCACCCGCACGTACTTGACCTTGAGCGCCGTGAAGCGCGGGTCGGCGAACATGTCGGACTTGTTGTCGGCGATGCCTACGGCGATCTTCGCCTGCGCCGCCGTGGCGGGCACGGCGGCGGCGAGGAGGGCCAGGAGGATCAGGGCGAGGGGAAGCCGGCGCATTGCGCCGGAACGCTAGCGCTGCGCCGCCACGCGGGCGTGTTGGGGGACAGTCCCCCAACACACGCCAATGTTGCCGGCGTTGGGGGACAGTCCCCCAACATGCGCCAATGTTGCCGGCGACTACCGGTGGGTGGCCGCGCGGGCGATGACGCCCTGCAGGACGGTCAGCGCCGGGCGCGCCTGGCCGTCGGGGCCGACGAAGCCGGAGTCCCACGTCGGGCCGCCGCCGAGGCCGGTGTCCCAGTGGTAGAGGTAGACCCGCTGGATGCGCGGGCTCAGCGTCGCGAGGTGGTCGAAGATGAACCGCGTGACCTTCGCGGCGCGCGCGGTGCCGGTCGGGAAGACCGTCGAGCTGTTGTTGGCGCGGCGCACGATGCCGCCGGTCTCGGTGAACCAGAAGCTCCCGCCGATCGACTTCAGCAACAGCTTGGTCGTCTTCGTGCTCATCCGGTTGGCGTCGACGTAGTTGTGCAGCCCCCAGACCTTGGGCGTGCGGCCGGCGGCCACGACGAAGCGCTGCGCCCACGAGATCATGTTGGGCTTGTCGAGCAGGTCGGTGGCCAGCACGGTGCAGGTCGGGCACGCCGTGCGCAGCGCGAGCCACCACTTGGCGACGAGCTGCGGCTTCTTGTTCATGTTGGCCTCGTTCCACGACGAGAAGTCCTTGACGAACGGGTAGCGGGCGCGCAGGCCCTTCAGCGCGCCGGCCAGCTGCTGCGGCGTCGGGTTGTAGGACGGGCGCCGCGGCGAGCGGTCGAAGGTGATCAGCGGGCGCGCGCCGGTGACCCTGGCGCCGAACATCCACGCGTCGAGCTGCGCGGTGGCCCCCGCGTCGGAGAGCACGTCCCAGCGCAGGTCCAGGCGCGCGTAGCGCAGGTGCAGCGCCTGGAAGCGCGCGTCGCCGAACATGTCGGCCTTGTTGTCGGCGATCCCGATCCCCACCGAGGCGTGGGCGGCGGCGGGCATCGCCGCGAGCGCGAGCAGGGTCAGGGGCAGCAGCAGGCGACGGCGCATGACCCATGGGTCGGCGCCGCCGCCGCGGCCTTGAAGTCAGCGGGCTGCCCGTTGGACCCTTGTCGTCGGCGGTGCCTAGGCAGCGACCGGATCGTCCTCGGGCGCCGGCGCCAGCGAGACGCCGATCACCTTCAGGCGCCGCGTCAGCGCCTGGAAGGCGAAGCCGTGGACCTCGTCGCTGCGCACGCCGAGGATCTCGTAGTCCTCGCCGATCGCGAAGCCGCGCGGCGTGAGCACGCCGGCGGCGATCGGGATCAGCTCCTGCAGCGTCTTGACGATCCGCCGCGCCAGCGCCGGGTCCTGGCGCGCCTTCTGCTGCAGGAACCAGGTGCCGTAGGCCACGTGGCGGTGCTCGTCCTGGGAGATCTTGCGAAAGCCCTCCAGGAAGCCGGGCAGGATCCCGCGCTCCTCGAAGACGCGCGTCAGCGTGTCCTGACCGGTGAGCGCCAGCGTCCCCTCGATGACCATGTGGTAGGTCGTGACGTAGTCGACCTTGGCCTCCACGTCGCCCGGGTCGGCGAGCAGGCGGCGGTTGGCGTCGACGAGGACCTCGTCGAAGAGCACCTTGAAGGAGTCGTTGAGATCCTCGCGGGCGCGGTCCAGGCGCTCCTCGAAGGTCCCGTCGTAGCCGACGACCTGCGTGTAGAAGTTGTTGAAGTGCTGGGCGTGGCGCGCCTCGTCGACCTGCTGGGTCGTCAGGAACGCCTCCTCGCTCTGGCCCTCGTAGGCGCCGACCAGCCCGTTGAACTGGGTCGCGACGCGCTCCTCGCCGATGAAGAAGGACGACAGGAACCACACGATGTGGTCCTTGTCCTCGTCGCTGAGCGCCGCCCAGTCCGCGCGGTCCTGGGTGAAGTCGATGGTGTGGGTCTGCCACGGCTGGCGCTCCCACAGCTCGTAGAGCTGCTGCGGGGTCATCAGGACGACCGAGGACAGCTTGGACTCGTCGCTGATCGTGGCGACGTCGCCCTGCGACGTGAGCTCGAGGAGGTTGGCCATGCGGCGGATCCTGCCAGGCGGTTTGACAGGGTGTCAAGTCCGACCTGACAGGGTGTCAGGACGGGAGGGGTATCGTGCGTCGGACATGGCCGAAGAGGAGCAGCGCACCACCTCCCCCGTCGCCCACCGCGAGGGGCCGGCCACCGCCAAGCGCGCTCAGGTCCAGGCCGACGTCCTGCGCGCCACCGAGGAGCTGCTGGCCGCGGGCTCGTCCTACGCCGACCTCAACGTCGAGCGCATCGCCACCGCCGCCGGCATCTCGCGGACCGCGTTCTACTTCTACTTCCGCGACAAGCGCGACCTGCTGATGCGGCTGGCCGGCGACGTCACCGAGCTGCTCTACGCGCAGGCCGACATCTGGTTCTCGGGCGCGGGCGAGGACCCCGAGCGGGAGATCCGCGAGGCGCTGACCCGGATCGCCGAGCTCTACCGCGAGCACGGGATCCTGATCCGCGCGATTGTCGAGGTGTCCACCTACGAGGAGGACATCGCCACGTTCTGGCGCGGCCTGCTACAGCGCTTCGTCGACGCGACCGCGCGCCGCATCGAGGCCGAGGGCGAGCTGCTCGAGGGCACCGCCGAGGCGACCGCGTTCGCGCTGACCTGGATGGTCGAGCGCACCTACTACCAGCAGCTCGTCCAGGACGACCCGCTGCCGCAGGAGCAGGTGGTCGACGCGATCGTCGGCATCTACCGCGGCACGGTCTACGGCACGCGGCGCGCGTAGCGCCCGGGCGAGGCGCCGGTCGCGGCGCGGAAGGCGTTGGTGAAGTGCGCCTGGTCGGCGTAGCCGAGCTCGAGCGCCAGCGCGGCGGCCGGCTCGGCGCCGGCGACGACGCGCTCGACGGCCTCGTGCTGGCGCGAGCGCGTGAGGACCTGCTTGGGCGTGAGGCCGACGTGGTGGCGGAACAGGCGCTGCAGCGCGCGCGTGGTCAGGCCGAAGCGGCGCGCGACGTCGGCGATGCGGGTGGTCGCGGTGGGCTCGGCGAGCAGGGCTTGGACGATCTCGGAGGCCAGCAGCGCCTGCGGGCCCGGGCCGCCGTCGGGGAGGCGCTCGCGCAGGAACGCCTCGACGGCGGCGCGGTGCTCGGTGGCCGTGGGTCCCGCGGCGAGCTCGCGAGCGAGGCGGGCGCCGGGCGGGCCGAAGACCTCGTGCAGGCCTAGGCGCGCGTCGGTGGTCCGGTGCGCGGGCAGGCCGCCGGCCAGCGCCGGGAAGGCGCCGGCCCGGATGCGCGTGCCGTGGGC
>JAOPZD010000394.1 GCA_025964295.1 Conexibacter sp. | reverse complement strand
AGTCCGCCACCACGCCTTCGAGCTGCGCGATGCGCGTGGACGAAATGAAGCCGTCCTTCAGGAGCTTGCGGTTGGTCTCCAGGTCGGTGCGCTGGAAGCCGATGGAGTCGCTCGCCTGCGACACCTGGGCCCGCAGCGCCTGGATCTCGTCCGCCACCTTCTCGCGTTGGGCCCGTAACAGGCGCACCTGCCCGACCAGCGAATCGCGGCGGGCGTCGAAAAGCGATCGCTCCTTGGCCATCTGCTCCGCCAGGCGCGAGTCGGTACGCGCGGTCTCCACCACGTCCGGCGGGAAGGCGATGGCGGGCGCCATGGACTGCTCGGCCTCCAGTCGGGCCAGGCTCGCGCGCTCCATCTTCACGCGCAGGTTCAGGCGGTTCATGTCCGCATCGACGGACACGTCGCCCAGCACCAGCAGCGGCTCGCCCTGCTTCACGATCTGGCCATCGCGCACCAGGACCTCGCGAACCGTCCCGCCCTCGGCGTGCTGGACCGGACGCCGATTCAGGTCCACCTTCACGTAAGCCTGCGCCACGACTGCCGACGACAGGGGCGCAAAGGCCATCCAGGCCACGACGGGCAGCACGCCGGCGAGGATGATGCCGATGCCCCAACGGGAGAGGCGCCGCAAATCCTCGAGGTGCGGGGCCAGCGGGTCGGCGGGGACGCCCGCCTCGATCGATGCGCTCACGATATCTTCTCCTCTTGCGACAGCGAAGCCGCGCCGCCCTTCTGGCTGAATGCCTTGCGGATCTCCTCCGGCGTGCCGAACTGCTGGACCCGTCCGGCCTCCAGCACCATGATCTTGCGCACGTGCTGAACCAGCGTGCTGCGGTGGGTCACGACCACCACGGTGACCTGCCCGTTGAGTGCCCGCAGGGTTTCGCCCAGCGCGATCTCGCCCGCGCCGTCGAGGTTCGAGTTGGGCTCGTCCAGCACCAGCAGCTTGGGGTCGCCGTACAGCGCGCGGGCCAGGGCGATGCGTTGCCGCTGCCCCGGCGACAACAGGTTGCCCGAAGGATCGACCGCGGTGTCGTAGCCGTCGGGCAGCGCCAGGATCATCTCGTGCACACCCGCACGGCGCGCGGCACGCGTCACCTTCGCCGAATCCACCTCGCCGAGGCGGGCGATGTTCTGGGCGACCGTGCCCACGAAGAGCTCGACGTCCTGCGGCACGTAGCCCAGCCACGGGCCGAGCTCCGCGCGCGGCCATTGCGACAGGTCGACATGGTCCAGCCGCACCGCGCCGGCAGCCGGCTGCCACAGGCCTGTGAGCAACCGCAGCAGCGTGGACTTGCCGGCTCCGCTCGGGCCGATGATCGCGAGCGATTCACCGGGTTCGAGGGACAGCGACACGTTCGAGAGGATGATCTTTCCGCTGTGGGGAGCGCGATAGGTCACGCCATGCGCCTCCAGCCGGCCCGTCGGTGGGGGAAGCGCCATCCTCACCGGCTGGGCTTCCGCATCGACCAGCAGTACGCGCAGCCGCCGGAACGCCAGGCGTCCCTCGGTCAGGATCCGCCAGCTGGCCACCACCTGTTCGACCGGTGCGAGCGCGCGCCCGAGCAGGATGGTCGTCGCGACCAGGATGCCCGGCGTGCCCTCGCCCGTGATCACCAGGTAGGCGCCCAGCGCCTGCATCAGCACCTGCACCAGCTGGCGCGTGGTGCGCGTCGCCGCTGCCATGGCCACCGAGCGCCGTGCCGCGGGCCGTTGCAAGGCCGTCACGCCGCCATTGAGCTGGCGCCAGCGCGCGAGCAATGCGTCCCCCATACCGAGCGACTGCACGACTTCGGCGTTGTGGATGGAGCTTTCGAGATAGCGCGTGGCCTTCGCGGCCTCTTTCTGCAGGACCTCGATGTCGCGCCGGGTCATCCAGTCGTTCAATACCGCCAGCGCCAGCATCAACACCGATGCGCATGCCGCGGCAAGGCCCAGCATGGGATGCGCCATGGCGATCACCGCGACGTAGACGATCGCCCAGGGCGTGTCGAGCATCGCCAGCAGGCCTTGCGCGGAGAACAGCGTGCGCACCGACTGCACGTCGCGCAGCGCCTCGTGCGGAACCGCCTCGCCGGGGCGCGCCGAGCGGGCGAGCATCACTTTGGCCACGAGCGGGGACAGGTGTTCGCCCAGCACGATGCCCGCCGCACCCTGCAGGCGGCTGCGCACGTAGTCCAGCACCAGCATGAGGCCCATGGCGACCGCCATGCCGATGAGCAGCACGAGCAGCGTCTCGCGGCTCTGGCTGGTGAGCACCCGGTCGAACAGCTGCAGCATGAAAAGCGCCGGGGCCAGCAGCAGCAGGTTGATGACGAACGAGAGCGCTACGACCGCGAGCAAGGGGCGCTTGAAGAGCGTGAGGAGGGATTGCATGGGCCGTCCTGTCTCAGCTTGCTCAAGCACCGACCGTGATGTCGTTCTGGTCGAAGGCCCCGGCGACAACCGTCAGGTGCGCAAAGAGCGTGCGGTTCAGGCTGCTGCCGCCGTCGGAGTCGTAATACAGGTTGCCCGTGGCGCTGTCAAAGATGACGTTGACGCCCGCGGCGACGGAGGCCGTGTCGCCGGTGCCGCTCACGGATGCGAAATCGGCGGCGGCCAGCGGCGTGTTCGGCCCCGTCGACAGGTTCGCGAAGACCGCGGCGGATAGTTCGATCTGGTCGGCCCCGCTGGCGTCGAAGTCGGTGATGTTGTCGACCGCGTTGGGCGCCGTGTCGAAGACGAAGGTGTCCGACCCCGAACCGCCCGTGAGCGTGTCCGCCCCAAGGCCGCCCGAGATCCGGTCGTTGCCACCGGCTCCGTCGATGATGTCGTTGCCGCCGCCGCCACGCAGCTGGTCGGCGGCCGCAGAGCCCGTCAAAGTGTCGACGAAGTTCGTACCGATGACGCCTTCGATGTTTTTGTAGTTGTCGGTGCCCAGACCCGGCGCGGCGAAGGGAGTCGCAGCGGCGCTCTGGACGAGCAGGAAAGTGATCCCGCCCGTTGCGTCGGAGAAATCGATGAGGTCGGTGCCGCCTAGACCGTCGATGGTGTCATTGCCTCCGCCGCCGCGCAGAACGTCACCTGACGCGCTGCCGTTGATGACGTCGTCGAGATTGGTCCCTATGACTCCCTCCATGTTGGAGTACGTGTCGTTGTTGCCCAAGCCCGCAGTTCCGTTGGCCAATGGCGTCGATCCTGCCCCTTGCACGAGCGTGAGGTTGAGTGCCAC
Source organism: Conexibacter sp. (assembly GCA_025964295.1). The sequence goes on along the minus strand of JAOPZD010000394.1, from coordinate 1,587 downwards.
GCTGCCGTCGGAAAAATCAAGGAGGTCCTCGCCCCCTGTACCGCCATCCATCGAATCGTTGTTACCGATGCCGCCGCGCAGCACGTCGTTGCCAACGCCACCGACGAGCGTGTCGTTGCTGTCGCCCCCGATCAGGAGGTCATTGCCCGCGCCCCCGTTCAGGGTGTCCGCGCCGTCTCCGCCGATCAGAACAGACAATGCGGGTCCATCCGTCAGCTTGTCGGTGCCCGCCTTGCCGTCGATGAACGATGCTTGGTAGGTCTTCCCGGTGAGGTCGATCTCATCGCCTGAACCTCCCGGGCCTGTTGCCACGACGTTCAGCGTGACTGTCCCACTGGACGTGCCCCCTGCCCCATCGCTGAGCAGGTAAGTCAGCGTCACCACCGTCGGTGTTCCGACGGTCCCGCCGGTCGCGCCTGTAGTGAACGAGAACGTGCCGTCCGGATTGAGCGTGATCGGCGTCGCGAGCGATCCTGCAGGCGCCGTGATCGACGTCACCGACAGCGAAATCCCGTCGATGTCCGTATCGTTGGCGAGCAGCACGCTCGTCGGCAGCCTAACCGCAGTGTCGGTCGAGACATAGATCACGTCCGTCCCCGGCACCGGGTTGGCTTCGATCGTGATGGCCGCCGTGTCGGTCAGCGTCGAAAACGCACTCGTTCCTCCGTTGATGGTCGTGTCGCCGTGGCCCCCGGCGGTCCCCGACGTCTGGTCCCACGCCCGGAAAGTGACCGCCGATGCGTCCGTCCCGTGGAAGCCCGTATTGCCCTGGAAGTACAGGCGCGTGTTCGCGTCCGGCGCCAGGAGGAGCGCGGAGGCAGTGGACACGGCTCCGACCGTGATCCACGACGTTCCACCATTCGTCGAATACCACAACACCCCGTTCGCGGTGTCCGTGGCCGTGATCGCGATGCCGGTGAGCGCGCCGCTGTCGGCGTCCGATACGTTGTTCAGACCCGCCGCAGGCGGGTTGGTGTCGATCAGCGCCGACACCAAGGTGCCCACGGCACCGACCGGCACACCCACGTTCTCGTTCACGGTGGCGAGTACCGGGGACGCCGACGCAGCCAGAACGGGCGCGTCGTTCACCCCGGTGATTTTCACCGTATCGGTCTGGGCGACGGTGGCGTTTTGCGCGTCCTTTATCGTGTAGTTGACCGCCACGGTTCGAGTCTGCCCGACCGCGAGCGAGTCGAACGCGGTGTTCGCCGGGTCGATGTTGAGCGACGTCCCGCTCAGGCTGAAGCCCGTGGGCGCAGTGGCCGATGCGGCCCCGCCGTCGACGCTGTAGCTCGCGCCCGTCACGGCCAATGTGGCCGTCTCGCCATCGTCCGGATCACTTGCCCCCGAGAGCAGGTTCTGCGCGAACGCGCTCGAGCCTTCCGCCACGGTCGTCGCCAACGCGGCGGCCACGACCGGGCCGTCGTTGGTACCCGTGATCGTGACGGTCGCCGTCTGCGGCGCCGTCGCGCCCTGCGCATCGGTGACGTTGTAGCTCACGACCACGGACGTGCTGCCGCCCACCGCGAGGTGGTTGAACGCGGCGTTCGCCGGTGCGACGGTGAGCGTCGCGCCGCTGACGCTGAA
>JAOPZD010000352.1 GCA_025964295.1 Conexibacter sp. | reverse complement strand
CGGGCCGGCTCCGGCCGCCCCGGCCCCGGCGTCGCCCGCGCCCGCATCCGCGCCCGCCCCGATCGTCCTGCAGCCCGCCACGATCGGCACCGCCAGGGTCGACCCGCCGCAGGTCGGCAACGGCGCGATCAACGCCAACCAGGTCTGCGTCGGGCCGCCGCAGGCGCGCTGCTCGCTCGTCTACCTCATCAAGGAGCACGAGTACGTCACCGGCTTCCCGTCGTCGGCCGCCGCGGCCAAGCGGAAGGCCAAGCACCAGCCGCGCGTCCTGGGCACGAAGACCGTGACGCTGCACGGGGGCCAGTCGGCGAAGGTGACGATCGCGCTCAACCGGCTCGGCCGGCGCATCCTCAAGGGCAAGCACAAGCTCAAGGTCGACTTCACCGCCACCCAGAAGCTCGCGGGCGGCAAGACGAAGGTCCTGACGCGCAGGACGCTGACGATGAAGCTCGCGACCAGGAGGAAGGCGCGGGGCGGCGCCGCGCCGTGATCGCCCGCACGGGTGGAGAAGCGGCGCCGCAGCGGGGATGATGCGGCGCCATGGACCTCAAGCTGCAGGACAAGGTGGCCGTTGTCACCGGCGCGGGCAAGGGCATCGGCCTCGCGATCACCACGATGCTCGCCGAGGAAGGCGCCCACGTCGTCGCCGCCTCGCGCACGACCGGCACGCTGGAGGGCCTGGACCGCGTGACGCCGGTCGCGCTGGACCTGCTCGAGCGCGACGCGCCCGCCCGGCTGATCGACCAGGCCATGGAGGTCCACGGCCGCGTCGACGTCCTGGTCAACAACGTCGGCGCGGTGCGGCTGCGGCTCGGCGGCTTCCTCGGCACCAGCGACGAGGAGTTCGAGTGGTCGCTGCAGATGAACTTCCTGACGGCCGTCCGGGCGACGCGCGCCGCGCTGGGCCCGATGCTCGAGCAGGGCGCCGGCACGATCGTCAACACCGCCTCGGTCAACGCGTTCTACGAGCCCGACGCCGGCGTGCTGGACTACGGCGCGGCCAAGGCGGCGCTGGTCAACTTCTCCAAGTCGATCAGCCAGGAGTTCGGCCCCAGGGGCATCCGCATCAACTCGGTCTCGCCCGGCCCGGTCGCGACCGACCTGTGGCTGGGGGAGGGCGGCGTGGCCGACACCGTCGCCAAGGCCAGCGGGACCGACGCCGCCACGGCGCGCGAGCAGATCGTCGCCGGGATGGGCGGCTTCCCGACCGGGCGCTTCACGACGCCCGAGGAGGTCGCGACGCTCGTCGTCATGCTCGCCTCCGAGCGCACCGCGAACGTGACGGGCTCGGAGTACGTCATCGACGGGGGCCTGATCAAGACCACCTGACACCCGCGGGTTTCGGTGCGTCGCGGGCAGGGGTACCCGGCGCGCATGCGGCTCAGGGTCTGGAGGGCGGTCGCCGTGGCGGCGGCGACGCTGACGGCGTGCGGCACGGCGCAGGCGGCCGACAGCGGCCACGGCGGCGGCGACCAGCGCCCGCTGCGCGAGTACGCGCAGCGCACCTGGGCCTCGATGGCCGCGATGACCGACGCGTCCTCCGGCCTGCCGGCCGACATCCTCAACGCCGACGGCACGACCTCGGTCCAGACGTCGACGACGAACATCGGCGCCTACCTGTGGAGCGCGGTCGCCGCGCGCCGCCTCGGGATCATCGGCGACCGCGAGCTCGTCGCCCGGCTGACGACGACGATCGGCACCCTGGAGCACATGGAGCGCTTCGGCGACACCGGCCAGTTCTACAACTGGTATGACCACCGGACGGGCGCGAAGCTCACCGCCTGGCCGCCCGCGCCGGCCGACGAGTTCCACCCCATCCTGTCCTCGGTCGACAACGGCTGGCTGGCCGTCGGCCTGCGGATCGTGCAGCGCAGCGTCCCGCAGCTCTCGCGCCGCGCCGGCGCGCTCTACGACGCCATGGACTTCGGCTTCTACTACCGGCCCGACGTCAACCGCGTGCTCTTCCACTACCGGCCCGACGACCCCGCCGCGTCGCCCTGCTGCTACGACACGCTGGTCAGCGAGAGCCGGATCGTCGACTACCTCGGGATCACCAAGGGCCAGCTGCCCCCGAAGGAGTACTACGGCCGCGTCCGCACGTTCCCCGACACGTGCCCCCCGATCCAGGAGCAGCGCCCGACCGGCACGACGCAGACCTACTTCGGCGTCCCGGTCTACGAGGGCGCCTACACGTACAACAACACGAAGCTGGTGCCCTCCTGGGGCGGCTCGATGTTCGAGGCGCTGATGCCCGACCTGTTCGTGCCCGAGGAGCGCTGGGCGCCCGACAGCTGGGGGACCAACCACCCGCGGACGGTCCAGGCCCAGATCCACCACGGCCTCGTCGAGGCCGGCTACGGCTACTGGGGCTTCTCGCCGTCCAACACGCCCGAGGGCGGCTACGGCGCCTACGGCGTGGACGCGATCGGGATGGACCCCAACGGCAACCCCTCCAACGAGGACCGCACGCTGGTCGACCACGGCTACCCCGGCTGCCCGGACCCGCGCCCGGCCCAGCCCGACCCGCCGCCGTCGGCCTACACCAACGGGGTCGTCACCCCGCACGCCGCGTTCCTGGGCCTCCGCTACGCCCCGCGCGAGGCGCTCGACGACGTCGCCCGCCTGGCCCGCGACTTCCCCGACATGTACGGCAAGTGGGGCTTCCGCGACAGCGTCAACGTCCAGACCGGGCACGTGTCGGGCTCCTACCTGTCGCTGGACCAGGGCATGATCATGGCCTCGCTGGGCAACGCGCTGGGCGGCGATGTCCTGCGTGATGCGTTCGCCGGCCGCGAGGAGGCCCGCGCGCTGAAGCCGGTGATCGGGATCGAGCGGTTCTCCACGTCGGGACGCTGACGGCGGGCGCTCGTCGGCCATCTGTCTAGGAACCTGCAGCCACACCGCAAGAAGCCGACCTTCCGGGAGCCGTCGCTCCCCAACCTCCGAGGTCCGCTCCATGGGCGCTCTGCGTCTCTCCATCCGCACCAAGCTGCTCGCCAGCGCCCTGCTCCTGATCGTGCTCGCGGGGATCATCTCCCTGCTGGCCATCGCCCGTCTCGGCGACGTCAAGACGCAGGGCTCCAACCTGTACCACAAGACCTACACGCCGACGACCGCCGCGCTGTACGCCAACGCGCTGTCCAAGGACCTGGCGCTGCAGAGCGCCAACTACAACCTGGTCGTCGCCTCCCACGGCGGCGACATCGTCGCCGCGGGCAAGGACCCGCGCACCAAGCCGATCCTCCCCGCGATCACCAAGGACCAGAAGGCCCTGGGGAGCATCATGCCGTCGCTGAAGGAGGCCCCGGCCGAGCTCAAGCCGACCGCCGCGAAGATCCTGGCCGGCATCACGGCCTACAAGGCGGACCTCGCGACGCTGCTCAAGCTCAAGCCCGAGGACCCGCGCCAGGTGACCCTGGGCGCGAAGATCGCCGCCGACGTCAAGCAGATCGACGACAACTCGATCGCCTTCGCGGGCACGAGCAACAAGAACGCCGAGGCCGCCAACAAGCAGATCGGCGACGCGTTCAGCTCGGGCCGGAAGCTGATCCTCGGCGCGCTCGTGCTCGCCGCGATCCTCGGCCTCACGGCCGCGATGCTCATCTCCGCGCAGATCAAGCGCGGCGTGCTGCGCATCCGCCGGCAGCTCAAGTCGCTGCGCGAGAACGACACCGCCTCGCTGCGCCACGGCCTCGTCGGCATCGCCGAGGGCGACCTGACGCGCAAGGCCGAGGCCGTGACCAAGCCCCGCGGGCGCCTTTCGAGCGACGAGATCGGCGACGTCGCCGAGATGGTCGACGAGATCACCGCCGACACCGCCGCGTCGATCGACGGCTACAACAGGTCGCTGGAGGCGCTGGCCGGGATGATCGGCGCCGTCGGCGACAGCGCGAGCGTCCTGTCGTCGGCGTCTGAGCAGATGGCGTCGACCTCGCACGAGGCCGGCCGCGCCGTCGGCGAGATCGCCCACGCCATCGGCGAGGTCGCCTCCGGCGCCGAGCGCCAGGTCCACACCGTCGAGGGCGCCCGCCGCCTGACCGACGAGATGGCCGCCGCCACGCGCAGCTCCGCCGAGTCCGCCGCCGAGACCGCCCGCGCCGCCGAGGCGGCCCGCGAGGTCGCGACGACCGGCGCCGCGTCCGTCGCCCAGGCGACCGAGGCGATGGCCGCGGTCCGCGCGGCCTCCACCGAGGCCACCGGCGCGATCCGCGACCTCGGCTCGAAGTCCGAGCAGATCGGCGGCATCGTCGACACGATCACCACGATCGCCGAGCAGACCAACCGGCTGGCGCTCAACGCGGCCTTCGAGGCCGCCCGCGCCGTTTAGCTGGGCCGCGGCTTCTCCGTCGTCGCCGAGGAGGTCCGCAAGCTGGCCGAGGAGTCCCAGAAGGCCGCCGCCTCGATCTCGACGCTCATCGGCGAGATCCAGAACGAGACCAAGCGGGCGGTCGAGGTCGTCGAGCTCGGCGGCCAGCGCACCGACGAGGGCGCCGCCACCGTCGAGCAGGCCCGCGAGGCGTTCGACGTCATCAACGAGCACGTCCAGGAGATGAGCGGGCGCGTCAGCCAGATCGCCGCCGCCGCGCAGCAGCTCTCCGCGACGTCGTCGCAGGTCGGCCACGAGGTCGCCTCGGTGGCCGCCGTCGCCGAGCAGACGTCCGCCGCCACGCAGCAGGTCTCGGCCTCGACCGAGCAGACCTCGGCCTCGACCGAGCAGATCGCCGCCTCCGCCGAGACGCTGGCGGCCACGGCGAGCGAGCTGCGCGTCCTGGTCGGCCGCTTCTCGCTGGAGAGCGCCGGCGACGCAGAGCACGCCGACGGCAACTAGCCGTCACCGGGTGGCGGGGCGTCCCGAGCGGACGCCCCGCCCCCAACCGCCTGCTCGATCGCGCATACTGCTGGACCGATGGGCGTGGTGAGCAGGGTGAACCGCTGGAGCACCGCCGTCGGCGCCCTCGCGGGCGCCGTCGCCGCGTCGGTGGCCTTTCCGCCGGCGGGCTCCGGCGAGCTGGTGCAGCCCGTGCCGGGCGGCGGGCGCGCGCTGTGCGTGCGGGCCACCGGCACGCCCGACGGCGTGGCGCTGACCGGCCCGCTGACGCGCGGGCGCTACCCCGTCGAGCTGCTGCGCGGCGTGACCTCCGGGCCGCCCGCGTCGC
>JAOPZD010000593.1 GCA_025964295.1 Conexibacter sp. | reverse complement strand
TCAAGGCGATCGCCGAGGCCTGCCGGCCTGCACGCACCGACTTCGCCCGCCCGGCGGCCGGCCCGCCGATGGTCTCCTCGATGATCGCCGCGACGCCGCTGGTCCAGGAGCCGGCGCCGACGCTCGTCGGCGAGCGCGTCAACTCGCAGGGCTCGCGCAAGGCCAAGGAGCTGCTGCTGGCCGACGACTACGACGGCCTCGTGCAGATCGCCGAGAACCAGGTCGAGGGCGGCGCCCACGTGCTCGACCTCTGCGTCGCGCTGACCGAGCGCGCCGACGAGGACGAGCAGATGCGCCAGGTCGCCAAGCGCGTCTCGCTCTCCCAGCCCGCGCCGCTGCAGATCGACTCGACCGAGCCCGACGTCATCAAGCTCGCGCTGGAGCAGACGCCCGGCCGCGCGATCGTCAACTCCATCAACCTGGAGGCGGGCCGCGAGAAGGCCGACACGGTCATCCCGCTGGCCATCCAGCACGGCGCCGCGCTGATCGCGCTGACCATCGACGAGGTCGGCATGGCCAAGACCGCCGAGCGCAAGGTCGAGATCGCCCAGCGCATCAAGGAGATCGCCTGCGACGAGCACGGCCTCGACCCCGAGCTGCTGATCTTCGACGTCCTGACCTTCACGCTGACGACCGGCGACGACGAGTGGAAGCCGTCGGCGGTCGAGACGATCAAGGGCATCGCCGCGGTCAAGGAGGCGCTCCCCGGAGTGAAGACGTCCTTGGGCGTCTCCAACGTCTCCTTCGGCGTCTCGCCGCCCGCGCGCGCGGTGCTCAACTCGGTCTTCCTGCACCATTGCGTCGAGGCCGGCCTGGACCTCGCGATGGTCAACCCCAATCACATCACGCCGTACGGGGAGATCAGCGAGCTGGAGCGCGAGCTGGCCGACGACCTGGTGTACAACAAGCGCGAGGACGCGCTGCAGCGGTTCATCGAGCACTTCGAGTCGCGCGGCGAGGAGGCCGAGGCCGAGGTCGCCGACCCCACCGCGGGCATGGAGCCCGAGGAGGCGCTGCACTGGCACATCCTGCGGCGCAAGAAGGACGGCGTCGAGGCCCAGATCGACGCCGCCGTCGAGAAGCTCGGCGCGGTGCCGGTCCTCAACGACGTGCTGCTGCCCGCCATGAAGGAGGTCGGCGACAAGTTCGGCGCCGGCGAGCTGATCCTGCCCTTCGTGCTGCAGAGCGCCGAGGTCATGAAGCGCTCGGTCGCCCAGCTGGAGAAGTACCTCGACCGCATCGAGGGCTACACCAAGGGCACCGTCGTCCTGGCCACCGTCTTCGGCGACGTCCACGACATCGGCAAGTCCTTGGTGAACACGATCCTCACCAACAACGGCTACACGGTCATCGACCTCGGCAAGCAGGTCCCGGTCTCGAGGATCCTCGAGGCGGCCAAGGAGCACGACGCGACGGCGATCGGCCTGAGCGCGCTGCTGGTGAGCACCTCCAAGCAGATGCCGCTGGCCGTCCAGGAGCTCGAGCGCGAGGGCCTCGAGTACCCCGTGTTGATCGGCGGCGCCGCGATCAACCGCGCGTTCGGCTACCGCGCGCTGCATGTCAATGGCCTTGACGACAGCAAGCTCTATGGCCCGGGCGTCTTCTACTGCAAGGACGCCTTCGAGGGCCTGCACGTGATGGACAAGCTGGTCGAGGAGGAGCCGCGCGCCGAGCTGGTGGCCAAGCTGAAGGCCGACGCCGACGCTTTTCGCGAGAAGGGCGACGTGGTCGAGGTGCTCGACACCACCGGCACCGAGCGCTCCGCCGCGGCCATCGACGTCGAGGTCCCCGAGCCCCCGTTCTGGGGCGTGCGCGAGATCCCCGTCGACCTCGACGAGGTCTACCCGCACCTCGACACCCACGTGCTGTTCAAGCTGCACTGGGGCGGCAAGGGCGTCAAGGGCGAGGCGTGGCGCCAGCTGCTGGAGGGCACCGACGAGGACGAGGGCTTCCGCCCGCGCCTGGAGCGCATGTGGCGCGAGCAGACCTACCTGCGCCCGCGCGCGTTGTTGGGGTACTTCCCCTGCTACAGCGAGAGCAACGACATCGTGGTGCTCGACCCGAGCGACCGCGAGACGATCCTGCAGCGCTTCGTCAACCCGCGCCAGCCGGGCAACGACCACGTCTGCCTGGCCGACTTCTTCCGCCCCAAGGAGAGCGGCCAGCTCGACGTGGTGGCGCTGCAGGCCGTGACCGTCGGCGAGGAGGTCACCGAGCTGATGGCCCGGCTGGAGACCGACGGCGAGTTCGCCGAGCAGCTGTTCGTCCACGGCCTCGGCGTCCAGACCGCCGAAGGCCTGGCGGAGTGGCTGCACGCGAAGGTCCGCGAGGACCTCGGCATCGGTGCGGCGCAGGGCCGCCGCTACTCGTGGGGCTACCCGGCGGTGCCCGAGCAGTCCGAGCACGCCAAGCTGGATGCCCTGCTCGACCTCTCCAAGATCGACATGGAGCTCAGCGACGGCTTCGCGCCGGTGCCCGAGCAGTCGACGCTGGCGCTGGTGGCCCACCACCCGCAGGCGTTCTACTTCGGGATGAAGCAGGGCAAGCTCAAGCCGGTCGGCGCCACGGCGCCCGACGACATCATCAAGGGCTCCAAGCGCGACCCCTCGCTCTTCGCCCAGGCCGACGCCGAGGAGCTCGACACCGATCCGCTCGACGGCGGCGTCGCCGAGGACGAGGACACGCGGGTCGCCGCGGAGGCGTAGGCCGGGGCTCCACCTGGCCGGCCGGGGTGCCCCGCCGTCTAGGCTTCGCGCCCTGATGGCCGTCACCCACCTCTTCGCGGGCTGCGCCGTGGCCGAGCTGGCCACGGCGCGCGCGTTCTACGAGCGCCTCTTCGGCCGCGAGCCGGACCTCGTGCCCAACGCCACCGAGGCGTGCTGGCAGCTGGGCGACGACACCTGGGTGTACGTCATCGTCGACGCGGCGCGCGCGGGCGGCGGGATCACCACCGTCTTGGTCGACGACCTCGACGCGCTGGTCGCCGACTGGACGACGCGCGGCATCGCCCCGGTGGAGATCCGGGCCGAGGGCCCCGGCGCGCGCAAGGCGCGGGTCATCGACCCCGACGGCAACGAGCTGGGCTTCGCGCAGGTCGGCTGAGGAGCGGGCATGGCGCGTGAGGTGATCGATCCCCACGGCGTGCGCTGGCGCGTGCGCCGGCGCTGGCTCGTCGCGCCGGTCAGCCCGCGGTGGCGCGGCAGCGAGAGCCTCCTCGACGGCGGCACGCCGGACTTCGACCTGGACGTCGGCGACGGGGACACGCACTTCACCTGGCACGTCGCGGGGTGGCGCTCGTCACGCGAGGCGATCGGCGACATCGCCGCGGGCCTACGGCGCGGCGAGCGCCCGCCACGTCCCGCGGGGTTGCCCGCGCCCGAGCGCCGCTAGCGCTGCTGCTTGGTCGGCCGGACGAGGATCTCGTTGAGCGAGACGTGCTCGGGCTGGCCCAGCGCGTAGATGATGGCGTTGGCGATGTCGGTGGGCTCCAGCGGCGTGACGCCGGCGAAGCGCGAGGCCTGCTGCTCGCGGATCTCGGGCCGCAGGTGGTCGCGGAGCTCGGTGGTCACCGCGCCGGGCTCGATGATCGTCACCCGCACGTTGTGCTCGGCGAGCTCCTGGCGCAGCGCCTCGGAGAAGGCGTTGACGCCGAACTTCGTGAGGTTGTAGACGGCCGAGCCGGCCGAGGCGCGGACGCCCGCGACGGAGCTGACGGTGACGATGTGACCCGAGCCGCGCTCGATCAGGTGGCCGACCGCGGCGTGGGTCGTGTAGATGACGCCGTAGACGTTGGCGTCGATCATCCGCCGCCACTCGTCGGTCGGCGCCCCGGGGATCGGGCCGAGCAGCATCACGCCCGCGTTGTTGACCAGCGCGTCGAGCCGGCCGAGCCGCGCGATCGTCGTCTCGACGAACGCGCGGGCCTGCGCCTCGTCGCTGACGTCGGTGGTCACCGCGATCGCGCGGCCGCCACCGTCCTCGATCCGCTGCGCCAGCGCCTCGATGCGGTCGGTGCGCCGCGCCGCCAGCGCGACCGCCGC
>JAOPZD010000337.1 GCA_025964295.1 Conexibacter sp. | reverse complement strand
GCTCGACGCGTGGCTGGCCGCGCGCCGCGACGGCCCGGTCGCCCGCTGCCCGGACCCGGGCACGCCGGCCTCGACGCACGAGGACGACGGGATCACCGAGACCCCGTTGCGCTTCCGCCTCTGACCGATCCCGCTCCCAGCGGTCGCCGCGCCGCTCAGCGGATCAGCGCTGCGACCGCGAGCGTGCCCGCGTCGACGGTCCCGCGGTGGTCGCGGTCGGGCTCGGCGAGGATGCGGAGGGCGAGGCCGTCGCCGAGGCCGAAGATGATCTCCGCGATCGCCTCGGGGTCGGCGCGGAGGTCGAGGACACCTTCGGCCTGCTTGGCGGCGAGGACGGCGGCGACGTGCTGGCGGGTGCGGCGGACGAGCTCGGAGAACTCGGTCGCGATCTCCGGGTTGCGGCGCGAGAGCGTGAAGACCTCGAAGGACAGCGTCAGGAACTCGGTGTCGTCGCGGAGCATCGCCTCGAGCGTGCGGCGCAGCATCGCGATGAAGTCGTCGGCGCTGGAGGCGCTGGCCAGCTGCTCGTCCAGCGCGGCCATCCGCAGGTCGGTGTCGCGCTTGACGACCTCGGCGAGCAGCCGCTCCTTGGAGCCGAAGTAGTAGTGCAGCAGCCCGCGTGAGACGCCGGCCTCGCGCGCGACGTGGTCGAACGTCGAGCCCGCGACGCCGCGCAGCGCGACCGACGCCCGCATCGCGTCGACGATGCGCTGCGCCTTCTCGCCGCTGAGCTGCGAGCGCTGCCCCGTGGCGGCTTCCATGCCGACGATCCTAGCTGGCCAGCCAACCACGGCGGGCACGAGAAGGGCGCCCCTCGCGGGGCGCCCCAGTCGGAACGGCGGGTGGTCGGCGGTGCCGGCCGCTAGGCCGCTAGGCCGCGGTGCCGGCCGTCGGCGCGGAGGCCGGGGCCGTCGTCGACGTGTAGTCGAACTCCTCCTCGGCGCCGAAGAGGGCGTCGAGCACCTTGGAGCGCAGGTCCGCGCTGAGCGCGACGGCGAGGCCGCCGGCGACGGCCAGCAGCAGGAGCTTGCGGCCGAAGCTGCCCTTGCGCTTCTTCTTGGGGCCCTCGCGCAGCGACGAGCCGGCGTCCTTCAACGCCTCGGCCGCGGTGTGGAGGTCCTTGTGGAACTTCTTGTCGTCGGTGAGGACCTTGGCGGGCGCCTTGCCGTTGGACAGGCGCTCGTAGGCGTCACGTGCGGCCTCGAAGGCGACGCGGACGTTGTCGCGGAGGTCGTCGTCCTCCATGACACGCTGGACGTACGGGTTCGAGCGAGCCGCCGTGACGGCGCCGGCGGCAGCGGCCGCCTTCTTCTTCTTGGCCATGCAGTGCCTCTTCAGATCGGGGTCGGAGCTCTCCGGCGAGCATACCCGCCGTCCCCCGGATGTCACGCAGGCGTTTGCAGCGCGGCGTCGAGCGCCTGGTCGATCTGGTCGACCCAGACGAAGCGCAGCCGCTTGCGCAGATGCTCGGGGATGTCCTCGACGTCGGCCTCGTTGAGCGCCGGCGCGACGACGATCTTGACCTCGTTGCGCTGCGCCGCCAGGGCCTTCTCCTTCAGGCCGCCGATCGGCAGGACCTGCCCGGTGAGCGTCATCTCCCCCGTCATCGCGACGTCCTCGCGGACCGTCCGGTGCGAGATCAGCGACACCAGCGCGGTGGCCATCGTGATGCCGGCGCTCGGACCGTCCTTGGGCGTCGCGCCGGCCGGCACGTGGACGTGGACGTCGTGGTCGCCGAACCACGCGTCCTCCAGCTCGGGGGCGACCTGGTGCGCGTTGGCCTTGACCCACGTCAGCGCCGCCTGGGCCGACTCCTTCATGACGTCGCCGAGCTGGCCGGTGAGCAGCAGCTTGCCGCTGCCCGGCGTCGCCGAGGCCTCGATGAACAGGACGTCGCCGCCGACCGGCGTCCACGCCAGGCCGGTCGCGACGCCCGGCGTCGCGGTGCGCCGGCGCGTCTCGGCGTGGACCCGCGGGCGGCCGAGCAGCTCGCGGACCTTCTCCGGCGTCACCGTCACCTTCTTCGGCTTGGCCGCGCCGTTGGCCTCCGCGACGCCGCGGGCGACCTTGCGGCAGATCGTGCCGATCTCGCGCTCCAGCCCGCGCACGCCGGCCTCGCGCGTGTAGTCGCTGATGACCCGGCGCAGCGCCTTGTCGCCGATCGCGATCCACGACTTCTTCAGGCCGTTGCGCTCGATCTGGCGCGGGACGAGGTAGCGCTTGGCGATCTGCAGCTTCTCGTCCTCGGTGTAGCCCGAGAGCGGGATGATCTCCATGCGGTCGCGCAGCGGCCCGGGGATCCGGTCGAGGTCGTTGGCCGTGCAGATGAACATGACCTTGGACAGGTCGAACGGCACGTCGAGGTAGTGGTCGCGGAAGCTCGCGTTCTGCTCGGGATCCAACACCTCCAACATCGCGCTGGACGGGTCGCCGCGGAAGTCCGCGCCCATCTTGTCGATCTCGTCGATCATGAACAGCGGGTTGTCGGAGCCCGCGTCGCGCAGCGCGCGGATGATCGTCCCCGGCATCGCGCCGATGTACGTGCGGCGATGGCCGCGGATCTCGGCCTCGTCGCGCACGCCGCCCACGCTGATGCGCTCGAAGTTGCGGCCCAGCGCGCGGGCGACCGACTTGCCCAGCGACGTCTTGCCCACACCGGGCGGGCCGGTGAAGCAGAGGATCGAGCCCCGCGCGTCGGGCTTGAGCTTGCGCACCGCCAGGAACTCCAAGATCCTGTCCTTGACCTGCTCGATGTCGTAGTGGTCGGCGTCGAGCACCTCGCGCGCGTGCGCGAGATCGAGGTCGTCCTCGGTGCTCTTGCCCCACGGCAGCGAGGCGATCCACTCCAGGTAGCTGCGGATGACGCCGTGCTCGGCAGCCTGCGCGGGAAGCTGCTCGAGGCGGTGCAGCTCGCGGTCGACCTGCTTGCGGACCTCGGCGGGCAGGTTGACCTCGGCGAGCTGGTCGCGCAGCTCGCGCGCCTCCTCGGCCGACTCGTCGAACTCGCCCAGCTCGTCCTGGATCGCCTTGAGCTGCTGGCGCAGCACGTACTCGCGTTGGCCCTTGTCGATCTCGGACTGGACCTGGGACTGGATCTCGGAGCCGATCGAGATGACCTCCAGCTCGCGCGCGAGGATCTCGGCGAGGCGGCGCAGGCGGCGCGCGACGTCGACCTCCTCCAGCAGCGCCTGCTTCTCCTCGGTCGGCAGCCGCAGCGAGCCGGCGATCAGGTGGCTGAGCGTCGAGGGGTCGTCGATGTTGGCGACCGCGAGCTGCAGCTCCTCGGGCAGGTAGGGCACGTGCTCGACGATCTGGCTGAACGTCTCCTGCACGTTGCGGGTCAGCGCGGTCAGCTCCGGCGACTCGACCACGACGTCGGGCAGGTCCTCGATGTCGGCGACCAGGTAGGGCGACTCGCGGACCCACTCGGTGACCTTCACGCGCTGGGCGCCCTGGACGAGGATCCGCAGCGTCCCGTCGGGGACCTTGATCATCCGCGCGACCGCGCCGACGACGCCGACGTCGTGCAGGTCCGACGGCCCCGGCGTCTCGAGGTCGGGGTTGCGCGAGGCGACCATCACCAGCAGGCGGTCGCCGGCCAGGACGTCGTTGACCAGCTCGATCGAGCGCTCCTGGCCGATGGCCAGCGGCGTCAGCGTGTCGGGCAGCGGGACGGTCTCGCGCAGCGGCAGCACGGGCAGCGTCTTGGGCACGTGGTTGCGTGCCCCCACCTCGACCGGGCGACCGTCGCCCTCCGCGCTGATCTCGATCACCCGGCCGACGATACGCCACCCGGGAGCCTGGACCAGCCCTGGACTGGCGCTGGTGACCTACTCGCGGGTAGGATCGCGCGGCGAGCTGGGAGGCCCGTGTCGGAGGAGAAGACGACCATGTCCCGGGTTCGTTGCGTTTCGGTGGGTGCGGTCGCGGCGTGCGGCGCCGCGCTGATGTCGATGGCCTTGCCGGGCGCGGTCGCGTCCGCGCTGGCCGACGACCCACCACCGGACCTCTCCTACTCCACGCTGTCGTGCAAGGCCGAGAACGCGGTCGCACCGCTGCTGGGCTCGACGCGGCCGGGCGACTTCGTGCTCTGCCAGCTCAAGGCGGCGAACGTCAGCCCGACGATCGCCTACCACGTGACGGCCACGATCTCGGTCCCGGCCGGCACCGCCTACGACCCGCTGCCCAACGCGCAGGGGATCCCGCAGCCGGCCGTCGACCCGACGGCGATCCTCTTCGACGAGAGCAAGTTGGGGCTCATCGACCAGCAGAGCTCCAAGCCCGCCGGGATCCGGCTGCGGATCCTCGATACCGCGCTGCCGGGCGCTCCGATCCAGCCGGTGGCGACCGTCAAGGACCCGGCGGCCGCGACGTTCCAGGCGACGGCCAACCTGCTGACGGTCATGCCGCAGAAGGCCGACCTGTCGCCGACGACGACGGTCTGCGCCAACGTCGATCCGGCCAAGACCGACGTCCGCGCCGGCGACACCCTGGACTGCCGCTTCACGTTGTCCAACAAGCCCAACCGCGAGGACGCGACGTCGGTCACGCTGACCGCCGGGGTCCCGACCGGAGCCGAGTGGACGCCGGGCGGCAACGAGAGCTTCCACTTCGGCTCCAACCTCAACTGGTTCGCCGACAAGCTCCCGGGCGGCGTGCCGTCGGGCGCGACGGCCGACCCGCTGCACGTGCGCCTGCACGTGCTGCCGACGACGCTCGGCGGGACCACGTTGTACGTCAACGGGACCGTCAACTGGATCAACGCGCTGAGCGGCGGCGCCGACGCGCTCGGCGTCGGCTCGGGCGCGATCGTCATCACGCCGGGGCCCGCGGTGCTGACCGGCTCGACGCTGGCCTGCGTCGACGACGACGGTCCGCCGCTGCTCCCGCAGGACCTCGTCAACTGCACGGTCGCGATCCGCCCGGCGGCCGGGCACGAGGACCTGGCCGACGCGACCGGCAGCGGGACGGTGTCGGCGCTGACCAGCGCGGTGACGCCGGCCGACGCGACGGGCCGCATCCCGCTCGTGGGCGTCGGAGGGACGCTTCCGGCCGGGACGACGAAGACCGCGACCTACCGGCTGCGCGTCGACGCCGCCGCCGTCCAGGGCAACGTCATCGTGCCGAGCGCCGTGGTCTCCGGGCGCAGCACGCCCAGCGGCCAGGCGATCGCCCAGCCGCTGACGGGCAACCCGCTGGTGGTCGGGGCGCGGCCGGTCACGCCGGCGGTCGCTGCGGCCGCGGCGGCCGCCCGGCCCG
>JAOPZD010000322.1 GCA_025964295.1 Conexibacter sp. | reverse complement strand
ACGTCCTGGCTGAGCGCGCTGATCTCGGTGACCGACGTCGGCGCGCCCGCGGGCGGCGTGGCCAGCGTCTGCGTGGCCGGGCCGCCCAGGGCGACGGCCTGGTCGGTGCCCGCGGGGTAGGCGTCGGCGCGGCCGTAGGCGGGCGTCGCGTCGCCGGAGTAGGGGACCCAGTCGCGGAAGTAGGTGAAGTCCAGCGCGGGGGCGGCCGGGTCGTCGGCGAGGTAGTGGTCGAGCCACTGCTCGACGACGCGGCCCTCGGCGGTGAGGTTGCCGACGGCGTCGACGGGCGAGTAGCCGCCGGCGCCGTCTCCCAGCTCGCCGGGCGCGGGCGTGCTGTTCGAGTGCCCCCAGGACTGCCACACCATCTTGACCGGGGTGCCCTGGGAGCGCAGGGACTGATAGGTCGCGATCGCCTCGTCGAGGTTGAACAGCGTGTCGGCCTCGCCCTGCAGCAGCAGCGTCGGGATCTTGATGTCCTTGATGTAGGAGCTGACCGACGCGTGGCGCAGCAGCTGCAGCGTCGTGGGCGACGGCGCGCCGGTGATCCCCGCCTCGACCACCGCGGGGCAGACGCGCGCGTCGAAGTTGGGGCACGTGGTCACGTCGCGCGACGGGTCGGCCTGGATGTTCTGCAGGCCGTCGGTGATCCCGACAGCGGTGAACAGCGACGCCCATTGGTACTTGGCCACGCCGGGCGTCGAGGACGTCACGCCGGAGGTCAGGTCCGTGTTGTTGGGCGTCAGCGAGTAGGCCAGGTCGTTCCACGTGATGATCGGGACGATCGTGTCGACGCGCGCGTCCTGGCCGGCGACCGCGTACTGGATCTGGCCGCCGTAGGAGCCGCCGATCATGCCGACGCGCGGGTCGCCGGGGCCGTCGCGGCGGACGTCGTCCAGCGAGGCGAGGTAGGACACGAGCTGCGAGCCGGCCTTGCCGTCCCAGTCGGGGTCGTCGAGCTCGATCCTGCAGCCGCTGCCGCCGAAGCCCAGGCCGGAGTAGGAGAGCACGACGTAGCCCCGCTGGGCCAGCGCGGTGGCCATCGCCTGCTGGTCGTCCTTGGAGCCGCCGAAGCCGTTGGTCGTCAGGACCGCCGGTGCGGGGGTGGCGGGCGTCGCGGTCGCGGGCGTGTAGAGGTCGCCGACGACGTCGCAGTGCGTGTCGTTCGCCGGACCGACGACCGTGTCGACGTGCACGGTGCGTACGCTGATTGCCGGTGGATCGGCCGCCGAGGCCGTGGCCGGCAGCGCCCCGGCCAGCGTCGCGATCAGCAGCAGCCTCCCCAGACTCATCCGCATGCCCTCGAGATTGCCACGATCGCCACGACGACGCGCCGGTTCCCGGTGCGGCAGGCGATGAGCGACCTCGACCACGCCTTCGAGGGGCGCCGCGCCGACGCCGAGGAGGACGAGGGCAAGCGCCTGCGCAACGGCATCGTCTCGCTCCTCGTGCTCGTCATCCTGGTCGGGGCGCTGCTGCTGGCGGTGCCGGGACTGCGCGACGTCGCCGACAAGCTGGCCGACGTCTCGCCCGGCTGGATCGCGCTGGCGATCGTCCTCGAGCTCGCCTCGTGCGCGGGCTACGTGATCGCGTTCCGCATGGTCTTCTACCGCGTGCCGGCGCTGCTGGCGATCCGCGTCGCGCTGTCGGAGATGGCCTTCGGGGCGGTGCTGCCGGTGGGCGGGGCGGGCGGGATCGCGGTCGGCGCGTGGGTCGCCAAGGCCAAGGGCGGCTCGCTGCGGCGCTTCATGGAGCGCTCGGCGGTCCTGTTCTTGCTGACCAGCGGGATCAACGCCGCGACGCTCGCGCTGGCGGGCCTGCTCGTCGGCGCCGGCGCCCTGCACGCGCCGCATCACCTCCTGCTCGGCCTCGTCCCGGGCCTGGTCGCCGCGGGCGGGATCGCGCTGTTCTGGTTCGTGCCGTCGCTGGCCGCGCGCTTCGCGCTCGTCGAGGACGCGGGCCGCACGGTGCGCTGGCTGCACACCACCGCGCGCGTGGTCGAGGAGGCCAAGGACGAGCTGCGCCACCCGTCGTGGCGGCTGCTCGGCGCCGTCGGCTACCTGTGGTTCGACATCGCGATGCTGTGGGTGTCGTTCCGCGCGTTCGGCGACGCGCCGCCGGTGGGCGCGCTGACGCTGGCGTTCCTGATCGGCTACCTCGGCAACGTGATCCCCGTGCCGGGCGGGATCGGCGCGCTGGACGGCGGCCTGACCGGCGCGCTCGTGCTCTACGGCGCCGACCCGGCGTCGGCCGCCGCGGCGGTGCTCGTCTACCACGCGATCGTGCTGTGGGTGCCGACGCTCCTCGGCACGCTCGCGTTCCTGCGGCTGCGGCCGACGCTGGCGGACCCGATCGTGCTGCGCCCGGAGCGCCGGCGGCGCTGAGGCGATTCGGGGCCGAAGTCACGCTTCCGCGACAGCGCTGGTCGAGTTGACGTGCGCTGTGCCCGTCAACTCGACCACCTCGGCTCGTCGCGCTAGTGCGCCGTGAACCGTGCCGCCTGGCCGTGGACCAGCGTCACCAGGTCGCCGAGGGCGATGTTGGCGTCGACGAGGTGCAGGCCCCAGGTCGCGTCGGGCAGCGGCTTGAGGTCGGGCGCGCCGGCCTCGCCGGTGATCTTCAGGACGTTGATGCCGCCCTCCGACACGCAGGAGGCCGAGTAGGCCTGGGCCTCGATCCACGGCGTCGAGACCGCCGGCTGGGGCAGACCGACCTGCGTGGTCAGCGCGCCGATCGTCGTGCCCGGCGCGAACGGCGTGCTGGGGAACAGCGAGGTCAGCGGCGCCGAGCCGCCGCCGAGCGCGGCCGGGTTGGTGCACAACACCTCGCTGCCCTTGCTGTTCTCGCTGGGCAGCACCGAGCGGCCCTGGCCGGCGCGGCCGAAGACCGCGTTGGTTGGCGGCGTCTCGTCGAAGGTCGAGAACGCGACCACGCAGCGCAGCTGGGTGGCGCTGCGGCACGCATTGAGGTGCTGGAAGTCGCCGCCGACGTCCTTGCCCTTCTTGACCAGGACGTTGCCGCCGAGCAGGATCCCCGACACCATCAACTTGCGCACGGCCGGCTTGGCGTCGACCTCCTGGGCCAGCAGCTGGCGCAGGACGAACGAGCCCTGCGAGTGGCTGATGAAGACCACGCCGCGGCCCTTGTTGTCGTGCTTGAGGTAGTCGCGCCAGGCGTCGCGGACGTCGGCGTAGGAGGTCGTCCGCATCTTGTTGGTGACCTTGGTCGGCTGCAGCAGCCCCTGGAGCGTGATCTGGCGGTACATCGGCGCGTAGACGCGGCACTCGCTGGAGTAGCGCGCGGCCTGGTAGAGCGCGATCGACTTCTCCTCCGGGTCGATCCGCTTCGTCGCCTGGATCGTCTTCTGGTCGCTCACCGTCGGGTAGACGTAGAAGCAGTCGATCTTGGGGTTCTTGGCCTTCTTGGGCGTGAGCGTGCCCTGGACCGCGCCGGTGGGGGAGATCACGGTGGTCCCCAGGCCGGGCGTGCACGGGTTGCTCTTCAGGCCCGGCTTGCACAGCCAGGTGGTCTTGGCGGAGGCGCCGGAGGCGCTCAGCAGGACGAGGGCGGCCGCGGACACGGCGGCCGCGAGGAGACGCGACGATCGGGACATTCGTTGCATCCTATGCTCAGCGCAGCGCGGCGGCCAGCACCTGCCGGGCGATCGGCGCGGCGGCCGTCCCGCCGGCGCCCGCGCCCACCAGCATCACGCCGACGGCGACCTTCGGATCGCCCGCGGGCGCGAACGCGACGAACCACGCGTCGAGGTTCTTGGGGTCCGACGCGCCGCCGCCGGTGAAGCGCAGCTCGGCGGTGCCGGTCTTGCCCGCGACGGTCACTCCGGGCAGCGCGGCGGCCGTGCCGGTGCCGCCCTGCACGACGCCGATCATCATGTCGCGCACCTGGCCGGCGACCCGGGCGCTGACCGCGCGGTTCTTGATGACCGGGTCCTCGCTGACCGCGCGCGGCTTGGCGCGCACGCCCTTGGCGCCGATCGCGGCCGCGACGCTCGCCATCCCGAGCGGGGTCGCGAGGTCCTTGTTCTGGCCGATCGCCGATGAGCCGACCGCGATCGCGTCGGGCAGCTGCGAGGCCTTCGGGATCGTGTTGGGCTTGGCGACCGGGACGCGCGGCGTCTCGTTGAAGCCGAAGGCCTCGGCGCGGGCGACGAGGCGCTGGGCGCCGACCTTGGCGCCGAGCGGCGCGAAGACCGAGTTGCAGGACTTGGCGAAGGACTGCGCGAGGCTGCCGCCGCAGGACTCGTTGGAGGCGTTGGCGAGCTTGACGCCGGACAGCGTCGCGGAGGTGCGGACCGGGTAGCTGGACGACGGCGTCGCCGCGCCTGACGCCAGCGCGCTGGCCAAGGTGATGATCTTGAACGTCGAGCCGGGCGGCTGGGGCGCGGAGACCGCGATGCCCGCGAGCGCCAGGACGTCGCCCGTGCGCGGGTTGAGGACCGCGACGCCGCCGAGCTTGCTGCCCAGCGCGGCGGCGGCGGTGCGCTGCAGGCCGGGGCGCAGCGTCGAGTGCACCGACTTGCCGGCGTGCGCGGCGACGCGGGCGACGCGGCGCGTGCCGAACCGCAGCTCCGCGCCGTCGGTGCCCGACAGGCGGTCGCGGTAGCGGGCGCGCAGGCCCTTGTAGAAGATGTTGAGCGTCGGGTCGTCGCGCAGCTGGCCGCCCGTCCGGGTCAGGACCGTCGCCGGGTGGGCGGACTGCAGCGTCCTGCGCCGCGGCGCCTCGCCCTTGCGCAACCCGGGCAACCGCATCTGCGGGGTCCAGGCCACGCCCCTCCCGCCGCTCACGTCGAGCCTCAGCGTCCCGCGCAGCGTGCCGAACAGGCGCGTGGTCACCGCGACGGGCACGGTCACCACGCCGCCCTTGGGGTCGCTCGCGGCGCCGACGCGCTTGCTCCTGGCGGTGACGGCGTCGTCGGCGCGCTTGACCAGCTGGGCGAAGCGCGCGCGGGGGTAGGCCGCCTGGCTCTTGGCGCTCAGCGCGCTCCACATCGCCGCGCTGTCGCGGGCGGCGTAGGCCTTGGCGAAGCGCGCGGCGTCGGCGCGCTGGCGGTCGACGTCGCGGTTGTGGCGCACGACGAGCGTGATGACGGCGGCCGCGGCGGCGATCAGGACCAGCGGGACGAGGTAGACGAGCGGGCTGCGGCGCCGCCGCGCGGGGCCGCGCCGGTAGTTGCCGCCGCCCGCGCGATGGCCGGGCTCCAGCCACGGGACGCCCGCGCTGCGGCGGGGCGGCGCCGAGGCGAACATGGAGCGGCGGCGACGGCGGCGGGGCACCGGTCCTGTTTACCGTGCGGACGCCCGTGGCGCGACGGTCGCATGCTGACGTGCGATCTGACCGTTTGTAGCCTGGGCACAAACGGGGCGTTGTCGGACCCGGCCGATCTCACAAGAAGCAGGGCGTCATTGACGCAATGGTGCAAAGCATGAGCCGTGCCGAGCGCTATGCCAACCTCGCGGGGGTCGCCGTCCCGTTCGCCGGCGTCTTCGCCGCCATCGTCCTGCTGTGGAGCTCGTGGGTGGACGTCACCGACCTCGCGATCCTCGCCGTCATGTACTTCGCGACCGCGATGGGGGTGACCGTCGGCTTCCACCGGCTGCTGACCCACCGGTCCTTCCGCGTCGACCCGTGGCTGGAGCGCACGTTCGCGACGCTCGGGCAGCTCAGCGTCCAGGGCTCGGTCCTGGACTGGGTCGCCGACCACCGCAAGCACCACGCGCACACCGACGAGGAGGGCGACCCGCACAGCCCGCACGTCGGCCACGGCAGCGGCCTCGGGGGCCTCTGGCACGCGCACACCGGCTGGCTGATGGAGACCCAGGGGCAGGCCGACTGGAAGAAGTACGCCAAGGACCTCTACGAGGACCCCAAGATGAAGGCCATCGGCCGGCGCTTCCCGCTCTACGTGCTCGCGTCGCTGCTGATCCCGACCGTCGCCGGCTACGTCCTGCACGGCTTCACCTGGCAGGGCGCGCTGCGCGGCTACGTGTGGGGCGGCCTCGTCCGGATCTTCCTCGTCCACCACGTGACGTGGTCGGTCAACTCGGTCTGCCACTACTTCGGCTCGCGCCGCTTCGACATCGAGGACAAGTCCACCAACGTGTTCTGGCTGGCGCTGCCCTCGCTCGGCGAGTCCTGGCATCACAACCACCATGCCTTCCCGCGCTCGGCCCGCCACGGCCTCAAGCCGTGGGAGATCGACGTCTCGGCGCTGATCATCGCCGGCCTGGCCAAGGTCGGCCTCGCCCACGACGTCGTCGTCATCGCGCCCGAGCGCCAGGAGGCCAAGGCGCTGCACCGCGAGAAGGTCCCCGCCTAGGCGTGGACCTTCGGCTGCGCCGGGCGCCTGCGCCCGGCGTGGCTGATCGGCGCGTGCTCGCGGATCTCGGCGAGCAGGCGCGCGCCGAGCTCGTCGTAGGTCTCGCCCGGCTTGGCCTGGCCGTCGCGCGGGCGGAAGAAGCGCACCCGGACGTGGGGGCGCGAGCGCGGGAACTTGGGGATGTCGACCGTGCCCTGGACGGTGCAGCAGATCAGCACGGCCTCGGGGACGGCCTCGGCGAGGCGGCCCAGCCCGGAGCGGGCGCGCAGCTCGCGGCCCAGCGAGCGCGTGCCCTCGGGGAAGACGCCGATGCAGGCGCCCGCGCGCAGCTCCTCGATCGCGCGGTCCATCGCTCCGACGTCGCCCGTGCCGCGCTGGATCGGGATCTGGCCCATGCCGTCGAGGATCTTGCCGAGCCCCGGCTTCCACAGCGACGACTTGGCCAGGGCGCGGATCTGGCGCCGCGGCAGCCCGGCGATCCCGACGGCGACCGGATCCCAGTAGCTGTCGTGGTTGGCCGCCAGCAGGATCGGGCCCTCGGCGGGCAGGTCCTCCCGGCCGGAGACCTCCATCCGGCCCCACCAGCGCACGGCGGGCGTGCAGGCGGCCATGGCGAAGCGATAGGTCGGCGAGACAGCGGACATGGCCGCCATCTTCCCCGATCAGGCCGTCGGCGAGTCGCCCCGCGCGATCTCCGGGCGCCGGTGGCGCGCGGCCTTGGCGGTCCTCGCCGTCGCCTTCGCCGCGGTGGCCGTCCAGTCGACGGCGGTGAACGGCAGCTTCAGCGCGACCTGCCAGGTCGAGGCGTCGGTCGTGCCGGTGACCGCGATGCCGTTGGCGGTCTGGATCGCCTTGACGGCGGCGATCGTCGC
The DNA here is from genome assembly GCA_025964295.1 of Conexibacter sp. Next base: position 3,243 of record JAOPZD010000322.1, on the reverse strand, counting down.
GGTGTCGAGCTTGCCGGTCACCGTGACGTCGGGGTAGGTCGCGGTGAGGTGCTCCTGGAGCCAGACGACCTCGTCGCCCTTGGCGCCCTTGCCGAGCGCCGGCCAGCCGGGATCGGGCTCGACCGACGCGGCCGGCGCGGCCTCGTCGAGCACGTTCCAGTGCGCGTCGTCGGTCGCCTGCCAGCTCCACCACGACACGCCCTGGGCGCCGTAGGCGGCCCACAGCTGGCGGAAGCGCCGCAGGTCGGCGGCCGCCGGGTTGTCGTAGGTCTGCCCGAGCGGCGCGATCGCCGTCTGGTAGATCCGGTTGTGGGCGAGCGTGTGGGCGCTGATCGCGTCGACGGTCCCGCCGATGTCCTTCCAATAGGCCTGCGGCAGGTTGGCCTGCGCGCCGCCCGGCCCGAGGAAGACCGAGAACGGCAGGCCCGGGTGGTAGTCGACGTAGGGGAACGACGTCAGGCCGATCGGGTAGGACGCGCCGACCGCCGCGCGCAGGGCCGACATGTAGGTCTGCGCGGCGGCGTACTTGCCCTCGTACTGGCCTTCGGCGTCGATGACGAAGCAGTCGGCGCCCGCGTGGATCGCGGCGGCGGCGACGCCGGCCTCGGCGGTCGGGCTGTTGCCGTAGACGAACTGCCACGCGCAGGCCTTCAGCCCGCGCTGGTGCAGCGCGCCGACGAGCAGCGGCGTGAACTGGTCCCACGGGGTGGTGCCGTCGCCGGCCTTGACGTAGACGGTCGAGACGCCGGCGGCCGCGGCGCGGGCGGCGATCGCGTCGACGTCGCCGCCCTCGGACTTCTCCAGCTGCCAGATCCACATGCCGTCGCCGCGGAAGGCGGCGGGGAGCGTGCCGCCGCCGGTCGACGCGGGCGCCGGGACCGGCTTGGGCTCGGGCAGCACGGTGAGCTTGACCAGGTTGGACCGGCGCGCCGCGGCGTCGCGGACGGTCACCGACACCTTGCCGGGGCGCACGCCGGCGGGGACGCGCGCGACCCAGCCCGCGTTGCCGCGGTGCAGCTTGGTGGCGATCGCGCCCCTGGTCCACCGGAACGTGACGCGCATGCCGAGCTTCAGGCGCGTGCCGCGCAGCTGGAGCTGGCGGCCGACGCGCACTGCGACGCCGGCCTTGCACGACGACGCGGTGGCCGGGACGCAGCGCACGCCGGCGAGCTTCGGCGACCGCGAGGCGGCCGGCGCGGAGGCGGCGCAGGTGAGGGTGAGCAGGACGGCGGCGGCGACGGCGAGGCGGAGGCGCATCGCGGTTCGAGACTCAGGGCGACGGCCGAAGTTGCGGTCTGAGGTCCAGCCGGCGACGCGTCAGCCCGCCACGACCCACACGGCCCGTGCGCGGACGATCTCCTTGTCGCCGACGCACAGCGAGCAGTCGGCGAACGACAGCGTGGCGCCGACGCGGTCGACGCGCGTGCGCGACTCGATCCAGTCGCCGGGCTGGGCGGGCTTGAGGAAGTCGACGGTGAGGCTGACCGTCGCGCGGTCCTTGCCGTCGTCGGCGTCGGCCTCGATGGCCCGGCCCAGCGCGAAGTCGGCGAACGTCGAGAGCAGGCCGCCCTGGACGGTGCCGCGGTGGTTGGCGTGGCGCTCCTCGGTCTGGAGGCCGAGCACCAGCTCGTCGCCGCCCGCGTCGGTGGTGGCGTCGCGCACGTGGATCGGCCCGACGTGCTCGAGGAAGGGGCCCTGGTTGGGGAAGGGGGAGAAGCCGGAGGGGACGTCCATGGCGCCCGGCCCTACCCCGGGAAGCGGTGCGTCATCCACCCGGTAGGTTCGGGCGGCGATGACCGACCAGCCGCCCGAGGCCCCGCCGACGCCGTTCGGCAACTACCAGTACGAGATCTACCTGCAGGGCCTGGCCGGCCAGCTGCCGGAGCTCCCGGTCGCCTGGGACGCGCTGGAGCAGGCCGCCGCCGAGCGCCTCGACGAGGGCGCCCGCGGCTACGTCTTCGGCGGCTCCGGCGGCGAGGACACCCAGCGCGAGAACGTCGAGGCGCTGCGGCGCTGGCGGATCGTCCCGCGGATGCTGCGCGACGTCAGCGTCCGCGACCTGCGGACGACCGTGCTGGGCACCGCGATGCCCGCGCCGGTGCTGCTGGCGCCGGTCGGCGTGCAGTCGATCATCCACCCCGAGGGCGAGCTGGCGGTCGCGCGCGCCGCGGGCGCGCTCGGCGTCCCGATGGTGGCCAGCACCGCGTCGTCGTTCACGCTGGAGGAGATCGCCCAGGCGGGCGGCGGCGCGGCGGCCCCGCGCTGGTTCCAGCTCTACTGGCCCAAGAGCGACGAGCTGGCCGAGAGCTTCGTGCGCCGCGCCGAGGCCGCGGGCTACGGCGCGCTGGTCGTCACGCTCGACACGCCGCTGCTGGCCTGGCGCCCGCGCGACCTCCAGGGCGCCTACCTGCCGTTCCTGAAGTCGATCGGGATCGCCAACTACCTCGCCGACCCGGTCTTCCGCTCCATGCTGGACAAGACGCCGGAGGAGGACCCGCAGGCGGCGGTCGGCCAGTTCGTCCTGCAGTTCAGCAACCCGGCCGCGACGTGGGCGGGCATCGACCGGCTGCGCGCGCTGACCGAGCTGCCGCTGGTGCTCAAGGGCATCAACCATCCCGACGACGCCCGCCAGGCGCGCGAGCGCGGGGTCGACGGGATCATCGTCTCCAACCACGGCGGCCGCCAGGTCGACGGCGCGATCGCCGCGGTCGACGCGCTGCCCGGCGTCGTCGACGCGGTCGGCGACGACCTCACGATCCTCTTCGACAGCGGGATCCGCGGCGGCGCCGACGTGGTCAAGGCGCTGGCGCTGGGCGCCGACGCCGCGCTGCTCGGCCGCCCCTACCTGTGGGGCCTGGCGCTCGGCGGCGCCGACGGCGTCCGGGCGGTGCTGCGCTCCTTGCTGGGCGAGCTCGACCTGACGCTCGCGCTCAGCGGCCACGCCTCGCCGCGGTCACTCGGCCCGGAGGTGCTCGTCCGCCGCCCGTAGCAGCGCGGCCCGGGTCGCCGCGTCGCGCGCGGCGGCGTCGTGGTCGGTCCAGCGCCAGGCGACGCCGGCGTCGACCGCGAAGGCGGGCGTCGCGTGGTCGTGCAGGCGCTGCACGGCGATGTGGACCGCCGCGACGCCGGCGACGTCCTCGCCGATCACCGCCGCGGTGCCCTCCGCGGTGAAGGCGACGCCCCGCGCCAGCACGCACAGCGCCACCGCCGGCCGCGCGCGCAGGTTGGCCAGCGAGGCGCGGC
>JAOPZD010000320.1 GCA_025964295.1 Conexibacter sp. | reverse complement strand
CGCGCGGGTCTGCGCCGACCGCGGCGCCGACCTCGTCGTCGGCGCCGGGACCAACGACACGCGCACGACGATCGCCCGCCACGCGGCCCTGGCCGACGTGCCGGGCGTCGTCGCCTCGCTGGCCGTGGTGCCCTACTACGTGCGGCCCAGCGAGGCCGGGATCGTCGCGCACTTCCAGGCCGTCGCCGAGCGCTCGCCGGTCCCGCTCATCACCTACAACATCCCGTACCGCACCGGCCGCGGCCTCGGCGCCGCCGCGCTGCTCGAGCTCGCCGCGACCGACAACGTCGCGGGCCTCAAGCAGGCCGTCGGCGCGCTGGACGCCGACACGCTCGCCGTCCTGGCCGCCAAGCCCGACGGCTTCGCGGTCCTCGGCGGCGACGACGCCTTCCTCTTCCCGACGATGCTGATGGGCGGCGACGGCGCGATCGCCGCGTCCTCGCACCTGTGCACGGAGCGCTTCGTGGCGATGCTCGCGGCGGGCGCCGCGGGCGACGTCGCCACCGGCCGCGCGCACGCCGAGGCGCTGCTGGGGCTCGTCGGCGCGCTGTTCGCCGAGCCCAGCCCGGCCGTCATCAAGGCGCTGCTGCACGCCGAGGGCCGGATCCCGACGCCGGACGTCCGCCTGCCGCTCACCGCCGCGTCGCCCGCTGCGCTACGACGTGCCCAGGCCGCCCTGGCGGCCCAGGTGCCGCGCGCCGCCTAGTGCGGTCGCAGGGCCCCGCCGCAGCGGGGGCACGAGGAGCGCTGCTCGTCGCGCCGGGGATGCCACAGGCGCAGGCAGCGGTTGCAGATGTGACGCATGCACACGGTGATCGGCGCGTGGACGGATGTCTGAAGCGATGATGTCCGGCCATGGCGCGCACGAAGGGCATCTCCGGCCGGATCACCTCCGCGGCCCGGCCTCCCAGGCCGGGCTCTGCGGCGTTCAAGGCCTGGAACCTGATCACCGGCCTCAACACGTGGGCGTACCGGGCTAGCGGGGGCCGGCTGGGCGGCTCGTTCGACCGCGCGCCGGTGCTGCTCCTGCATCACGTCGGGCGAAAGAGCGGTGAGGAGCGCGTCGCGCCGCTGCTCTACCTGCCCGACGGCGACGACCTGGTGATCGTCGCCTCCTGGGGCGGCTCGCCGCAGAACCCGGCGTGGTTCCACAACCTGCGCGCCGCGCCGGAGACGACCGTCGAGGTCGGCCGCGAGCGCCGCGCCGTCGTCGCCCACGTCGCCGACGAGCAGGAGCGCGAGCGCCTGTGGCCCGCGCTCCTGGAGCTCTACCCCGCCTACGGCGACTACCAGCGGCGCACCGAGCGCCAGATCCCGCTCGTGGTGCTGCGCGAGCGCTGACGGCGCCTAGGGCCGGTTGCGCCCGTAGGCGTCGTGGGCCTTGACCCATTCCTCGGCCACGATCGCCGAGCCGAGCGACAGCTCGCCGCACAGCACGGTCGCCGCGATGATCTCGGCGAGCTTGCGGACCTTGCCGTCGCCGTAGCAGCCGAGCAGGTCGAGGCACTCGCGCTGGGTCGCCAGGCCGGTGCCGCCGCCGTAGGAGGCCACGATCAGCGACGGGATCGTGATCGAGTAGTAGTAGTCGCCGTTGGGCCGCAGCTCGGCGTGGACGAAGGCCGCGCTGGACTCCGCGACGTTGGCGACGTCCTGGCCGGTGGCGATGAAGATCGCCGTGATCCCGTTGGCCGAGTGCGCGCCGTTGTTGTTGACGCCCGACATGAAGCCGCCGAGGTTGCTCACCTGGCGCGCGCGGAACATCAGCTCCGATGAGGACTTCATCACCGAGCGCAGCAGCGCGTCGGGGATCGTCGCCTCGGCCACCACGCGCTTGCCGCGCGTGTGCAGCATGTTGACCTGCGAGGTCTTCTTGTCGGTCGCGAAGTTCGACTCCAGGAAGTACTGCTCGATGGCCGGGTACTCCTGCTTGATCCAGTCGCACGCGGCCTGCGTCGCCTTGCCGGTCAGGTTCTGGCCGGCGGCGTCGCCCGTGGTGTAGTTGAACCGCGTGTAGATGATCCGCGACGCCGAGTACTGCTCGATGTCCTTGAGCTTGCCGGTCTTCGTGGTCGTCTCGGCGACGGCCTTGATGTCGTCGAAGCGCTCGACCAGCCATTCGCCGAACGCGCGCGCCTCACGGGCGCTGGGGAAGATGAACGACGGCGCGCGCTGCATGTGGTCCTCGACGATCGTCGTCGTGACCCCGCCGGCCTCGTGCAGCAGCTTCATCCCGCGGTTGTAGGACGCCACCAGCGTGCCCTCGGCCGTCGCCATCGGGACGTAGAACTCGCCCTGGGCGTGCTCGCCGTTGACCAGCAGCGGGCCGGCGACGCCCAGCGGCACCTGCGCGACGCCGGTGAAGTGCTCGATGTTGCCCGGCAGCGTGCCTGGGTCCAGCGAGTAGTGGGCGACGTGGTCCAGCGGCGTGCCCGACCGCTGCGTCAGGAAGTCCTGGCGCAGCTTGGCGGCGTCGCGGGTGTAGTCGTTCTCGCGGTCGCGCGGGACCGGGGTGCGGTCCGCGCCGGCGGTCGTGCTCATTCGAGTGCCTCCTCCTCGTGGGCGCTACAAACGGTGGGTTTGTAGCAGACGGGCGAAGATCGGCCGCGCCCGCCCGGCCTCGGGCGTCTCGCCCGTGATGAGGTCCAGGTAGGTGTAGGACTCGATCACGCGGACCAGCGCGTAGGCGACCTCGTGGCGGTCGGGGTCGGCCGGATCCAGCAGCGCCTCGACCGCGGCGATCAGCCGCGGCTGGAAGTCGGTCTCGTGGCGGGTGAGCAGCCGCATCGCCGACTCGCCCTCCTCGGCCAGCCAGCGCTGCATCCCGGGATGGGCGAGCGTCGCCTCCAGGAAGGCCATCAGGATCGCCACGACGCGGCCGGCGCCGCGCCGGTGCGTCGCCTCCAGCTTGTCCAGCGTGCTGCGGGCCAGCGACCACACGACCTCGACGAGCAGCTGCTCGCGCGAGCCGACCCAGCGGTAGAGCGTGACGCGGTTGACGCCCAGCTGGGCCGCCAGCGCGGTCATGTCGACCCGCTCGCCGGCGACGAAGCGCCGCCGCGCCGCCAGGAACGCGTCCAGCGCGGCGGGCCGCCGGTCCACGGCCTCGCCCGCGAGCTGGCGGCGCAGCGGCGTGGTGGGCTCAGGGACGGCGGTCGGCGCGGACATCGCGACCAACGCTATCGCCGCGCCGTCAGCGCGACGGCGCCGGGCCGCCCAGCAGGCGCAGCTCGACCTCGAGGATCGGGCCGAGCAGCCGCGGCAGCGCCTCCGGGCCGTCCTCGAGCAGCCGCTGGGTCACGAGCTCGTGGATGGCGCCGACGGCGGCGCGGAAGATGTAGGGCGCCGGCGCGGGCAGGCCGCCGGCGGCGTCGGCGATCGCGGCGTGCGCCTCGGCCAGGCGCTGGGCGAAGCGCTCGTGGACGGCGTCGCGCCGGGCCAGCGCGGCGGGGCCGGCGCCGAGGACCTCGACCAGGAAGGTGCGCGCGAAGGCGGGGTTGTCGGCGAGCAGCTGGAGGTAGACCTCGGTCCCGGCGCGCGCGGCGGCGAGCAGCCCGACCCCATCCCGCCCACCCTGGGCGGCCTCCTCGGCCTCGGCGATCGCGTCGAGAAGGCCCGCGACGCCCGCGTCGTAGGCCGCCAGGAAGCACTCCTCCTTGTTGGAGAAGTGCTCGTAGAACGAGCGCCGCGAGACGCCCGCGCGCTCGATGACGTCGGCGACCGCGACGTTGGCGTAGCCCTTGGTCGCCGTCGCGTCGGCCATCGCGACGAGCAGGCGCTCGCGCTGGGACTCGGCGACGACCGCGCGCGGCGCGGCGTGGCGCCCGCGGGGCAGGACGCGGAGGGCTGGCGTTTCGTGGCCGACGCTCATGGAGACAACATCGTACACTTGAGACAGATGTGTTCCTTCGAGGCGACCGCGGAGCGACGATGACCCCCTCTTCCCCCCAGACCAACGGCACCGAGCCGCGCCACGTCCGCGTCGGCATCCTGGGCGCCGGCTTCGGCGGCCTGGGCACCGCGATCCGGCTCAAGCAGCGCGGCGAGGACGACTTCCTGGTCTTCGAGCGCGCCGCCGACGTCGGCGGCACCTGGTGGGCCAACACCTACCCCGGCTGCCAGTGCGACATCCCGTCGCACCTCTACTCGTTCTCCTTCGCGCCGAACCCGAACTGGACGCGCACCTACCCCAAGCAGCCCGAGCTGCGCGACTACCTGCGCGCGACGGCCGAGCGGTTCGGCGTCTACGAGCGCGTCCGCTTCAACACCGAGGTCACGGCCGCGACGTGGGACGACGACGCGTCGCGCTGGCGGATCGAGACCAGCAACGGGACCTACACCGCCGACCTCCTCGTCGCCGCGCCGGGCCCGCTGAGCGAGCCGTCGATCCCCGACCTGCCGGGCATGGACAGCTTCGAGGGCACGGTCTTCCACACCGCCACCTGGAACCACGACCACGACCTGCGCGGCAAGCGCGTCGCGGTGGTCGGCACCGGCGCCTCGGCGATCCAGGCCGTGCCGGAGATCGCCCAGGTCGCGCAGCGCCTCGACGTGGTCCAGCGCACGCCGCCGTGGGTCGTCCCCCACCGCGACCGGCCGATCACCCGCCTGGAGCGCGCGCTGTACCGCGCCGTCCCGCCGCTGCAGCGCCTGGTGCGCGCCGGCGTCTACTTCAGCCGCGAGCTGCTCGTCCCGGGTCTCGTCTACCGCCCGCAGATCCTCAAGGTGGTGGAGAAGGTCGCGCGCAAGCACATCGCCGACCAGGTCCCCGATCCCGAGCTGCGCGCCAAGGTCACGCCCGACTACACGATCGGCTGCAAGCGGATCCTGCCGTCGAACAAGTGGTACCCGGCGCTGGGGCGCGAGAACGTCGAGCTGGTCACCGACGGGATCGCCGCGATCACGCCCGACGGCTACGTGACGACCGACGGGACCCGGCACGAGGTCGACACCATCATCTTCGCGACCGGCTTCTACGTCACCGACATCCCGCTGGCCAACATCGTGACCGGCAAGGACGACAAGCGGCTCGCCGACGTCTGGCACCGCTCGCCGCAGGCTTACCGCGGCACCGCGATGGCCGGCTTCCCGAACCTGTTCATGCTCGTCGGGCCCAACGTCGGCCTCGGCCACAACTCGATCGTGTTCATGATCGAGGCCCAGATCACCTACGTGCTCGGCGCGCTGGACCAGATGCGGGCGCGCGGCGCGGGGCGCGTCGAGGTCCGGCCGCAGGCGCTGCAGGCCTACAACGAGCACCTGCAGTCCAAGATGGGCCAGACGGTGTGGAACTCCGGCGGCTGCGCGTCGTGGTACATCGACGCCGAGGGCCGCAACACCACGATCTGGCCCGACTTCACCTTCCGCTTCTGGAAGCAGACGCGCGCGTTCGACGCGGCCGCCTACGAGCTGACGCCCGTGCGGGCCGCCCCGGAGCCGGCGCCCGCGCTGGCCTCGTAGGCCACGAGGTCCTCGAGCAGCTGGGCGGAGCGCGCGGGCCCGTCGTAGGCCGCCATCTCGGCGGCCACGGCGCGGGCGCGCTGGGCGAAGCCGTCCTCGTTCAGGAGGCGGCGCACGGCGGCGCGGACCTTCGCCGGCTGCGCGCGCTGGGCCCGCATGCCGATCCCGACGCCGCTCCACGCGACGCGGGCGGCCAGCTCCGGCTTGTCCTCGGTGGCGCCGACGCTGAGGATCGGCACGCCGTGGCTGAGCGCGAACTGCAGCCCGCCATAGCCGCCGTTGGTCACGTAGACGTCGACGTGGGGCATCAGGGCGGCGAACGGCACGTAGCGCGCGACGCGGGCGTTGGCCGGGGCGGACGGCAGCAGCGCCGGGTCCGGGCCGCCGGTCACCGCGACGACCTGGACGGGCTCGTCGCGCAGGGCCTCGAGGGTCGGCAGCAGGAGCTCGTCGGGATCGGTCGCGATCGTGCCCTGGGTGACCAGGACCACGGGGCGCTCGTCGGCCAGCATGGCGTCCCACCAGTCCGGCAGCTCGGTCTCGGCGGGCGCGGCGGGCAGATGCGGGCCGGCGAACCGCACCTGCGGCGGCAGATCGCGGCGTGGGTACTCGAACGACGGGACCGACGGGTGGATGTACAGCAACGGCGACAGCGTGCTGGCGAACAGGCCACCGGGGTTGGGCTCGAGGCCGACGGCACGCGACATCGCGCGGTAGTCGCCGTCGACGGCGCGGAAGACGGTGCGGTCGATGAGGCAGTTGAGCACGCGGTTGCGCAGCCGGCCCAGCGGCCCGCCCCGGGGCCTGAGGCCGAGGCCGAACGGCGGGGCGTCGGCGCTGGGCATCATCAGCGCGCCGATGCCGAACGTCGCCCACGGCAGGCCGCAGCGCTCGTGGACCGCCGCGGCCGCCGCGGCGCAGCCCGGCTCCGCGACGAGCAGGTCGGGCTGGACGTTGGCGACGTGGCGCTGCAGGTCGGCGATCTGGTCGGGGACCATCTTGATGAAGATCTCGCGCATGTCGAACTTGAAGCGCGCTAGGCCGCGCGTCTGTGCCCGGCCGGGGAACTGCGCGTCCAGGTTGCCCGCGTCGATGTCCCAGGCGTCGATCATCGGCAGGTACGCCGCACCCGTCGCCTCGACCTTGGCGCGGTAGCGGGCGCCCGTGTGCCAGAAGACGTCGTGGCCGCGGGCGGTCAGCTCGCGCGCCAGCGGCAGCAGCGGCGAGAGGTGCCCGTCGGCGGGCAGCGTGGCGATGAGCAAGCGCGACATGCCGCCACGATCGCGCGCGGGGCGCGTGCGCCACATCGGGGAGCTCCCTATCGCGTGCCGCGGGTGCGGCTGTCCGTACTACTGGACCCGGAAGGCCCCGCGCATGAACGGGTGGATGCGGCAGAAGTAGGTGTAGGTGCCCTGCGGGAGGTCGGACGGCGTCTGCCAGGTCAGCCGGTTGGCGGCGGGCGAGGCGCCGGCGGGGCCGAAGCCGAGCTGGCCGGAGTCGAACTGGACGCCGGACCCACCCACGCCGAGGCCGTTGGCCAGCGGGTAGCTGATGCCGGTCTGGCGGTTGCACGGCGAGCGGCAGGTGGTGATCGAGTGCCACTCGACGCCGGGGTCGTCCTGGTTGACGAACGACAGGCTCTGGCCCTGCGGGACGACGGGCACCTTGGGCGAGTCATACAACAAGCCGAGGTCGCCCGGGCGGAACTGGTAGTCCTTGATCTTGACCTGGGTCGTCGTCGCGCCGGCCCCGGCCTTGCGCGGGTCGGGGTAGGTGACCGCCTTGCCGCCGTGGTGGTCGTTCTCGGCGAGGTGGCCGTGGGTCAGCTCGCCCTGGGGGTCGACCGGCGTCGTGAACGGGTCCGGGCCGGACGCCTCGTCGGGCGCGACGAAGAGCAGGACGATCCCCATGTTCTCGTACCACGAGGACTGGCGGGCGTCGTAGGTGGCGTGGATGCGCAGGACGTCGCCGCCCTTGACCGCGACGCGCCAGGTCGGCTTGGACGCGGTCAGCGAGACGTCCCAGGAGACGGGACCGGCCGGGTCGTAGTACTTGGCCTCGGAGCGGAAGATCAGCTTGGCGGCCCCGCCGTCGACGCCCGGGCGCGTGATGTCGATGTCGTCGCGCAGGCCGCCGGGGTGCAGGTGGCCCACGGCGGCGACGATCGTCGCGTCGTAGGGCATGGAGAACTCGTTCTGCCGCGGGCCCGACGCGTAGGGGTCGGCCGGCTCCTCGTCGGGGAAGGTGAACTGGCCGTCGGCGCCGCCGGTGTGCTGGGCGACGTCGAAGACCGGGTAGCCCCAGCCGCGGCGGACGTCCATCCAGAACGGGATCACCGGCTTGACCGACTGGGCCAGCGGCGAGGACTTCGGGATGAAGTCGAGGTCCCACACCAGCCGGATCCGCGTGGCGTTGGGCGTGTTGTTGTGGATCATCTCGTTGAGGATCCACTTGTCGCTCTTCTTGTAGGCGTACCCGTAGCCCTTGGGGATCCGGAAGACCGTCTTCTCCTCGCCGCCGAAGAAGATCGGCTGGACCGAGCCGGCGGGCGAGGCGGGCGACGTGCCCGAGGCGTTGAGCCAGACGCCGTGGTGCAGGTGGATGACGTCGACGGGCGGGACGCGGCCGTCGAGGTAGGTCAGGTCCGGGCGCGCGCGGACGATGTAGCCGTCGACCTTCGGCTTCTGCGCCGGGGGCACGAAGACGTTGTTGATGCTGTTCTGCCCCGGCTTGACGAGGATCGGGCCGGTCTGGAAGTGCAGGTGCTGGACGCCCTTGGTCCCGTCCCACAGGCCCTGCTCGGCGGCGGCCGGGCCGGCGAGGACGAGCAGGGACAGCAGCGCGGCGCAGACCGCGAGGGCACGGGACATGGCGCGACCTTCTCAGAAACGCGGCGTGCGCGATAGGTTCCAGGCCGGATGCTCCAGGGGCGCGTGGCGTTGGTGACGGGCGGCAGCGGCGGGATCGGCGCGGCGCTGTGTCGCGCGATCGCGGCGGAGGGCGCCGCGGTGGCGGTGCACTACCGCGACCGCCAGGAGCTCGCGCAGGCGATCGTCGACGACATCGTGCGCAGCGGCGGGCGCGCCGTCGCGCTGCCCGCCGACCTGCTGGTGCCGCGGGCCTCGGAGATGCTCGTCGACGCGGTCGAGGAGGCGCTGGGCCCGGTCGACGTCCTGGTCGCCAACCACGGCCTGGCGCACAAGGCGACGTTCGACGAGGTCGACGCCGGCGCGTGGGACGAGACGCTCGCGGTCAACCTGCGGGCGCCGTTCCTGCTGGCGCGCCGCGTGCTGCCCGGCATGCGCGACCGCGGCTTCGGCCGGATCCTGTTCATCAGCTCGGTCGCGGGCTTCACCGGCGGCATCGTCGGCCCCCATTACGCCGCGTCGAAGGCCGGCCTGCACGGCCTGACCCACCACCTCGCCTCCCGCGTCGCGGAGGCCGGCATCACCGTCAACGCCCTCGCCCCCGCGCTGATCGAGAACACCGACATGCTCCCCGGCGACCCCGGCTACCTGACCCGCGCGATCCCGATCGGCCGCCTCGGCCGCCCCGCCGAGGTCGCCTCCATGGCCGTCTCCATGCTCACCAACGAGTACCTGACCTCCAAGGTCATCGCGCTCGACGGCGGCCTGCACCCCCGCTGATCCAGCGAGGCGGAGGTGGCGTCAGGGCGCGGGGCGCTGGTCGCGCTCCTCCTCGATGCCGCGCGTCACCGGCGTGAGGTAGAGGCGGGTGATGGCGGGGACCGAGGAGCAGAGGGTGTCGCGGACGATCTCGAGGGTGATGGCGACGTCGGTCGCGGTCATGCCGTCGTCGACCTCGACCTCGGCGGCGGCCATGACGGACTCCGGGCCGAGGCGGACGGCTTCGACGCCGTGGACGGCGGCGATGCCGGGCTGGGCGACGAGGCGCTCGCGGAGGGCCTCGACGTGGCGGGGGGCGATCGCCTGGTTGGTCAGCAGCTCGCGGTTGCGGCCGGTGAGCTTGATGGCCACGTACACCAGCATGCCGCCGATGATCACGGTGGCGATCGGGTCGAAGACCTCGATGCCGGTGACCTTGTGGAGGATCAGCGCCGCCAGCGCCAGCGACGCGCCGATGACGTCGATCGTGTCCTCGAGGTAGACCGTGGTCACGGTCGGATCCGAGCTCTCGGCCAGGAACTGGCGCAGCGGCATCCCGGCCTTGGACGCCCTCCCCCGCAGCTCGCGGACCGCGATGGCGCGGCTGATGCCGTCCAGGACGATCGCGATGACGAGGATCGCGACGCCGACCCAGAAGGCCTCGAGCTCACGCGGATGCAGCAGCGCGTTGATCCCTTCCCAGATCGACACCGCGCCGCCGACGACGAACATCCCGATCGCGGCCAGCAGCGCCCAGTACCAGCGCTCGGGCCCGTAGCCGAGCGGATGGCTGGGGTCCGGCGCGCGCTCGCTGCGGCGGATCGCGATGTAGAGGAAGACCTCGTTGCCGGCGTCGGCGACCGTGTGCAGCGTCTCGGCGAAGAGCGCGGCCGAGCCGGTCAGCGCGGCGGCGATGCCCTTGGCGATGGCGATCGTCGTGTTGGCCGCCAGCGCGGCGAAGACGCTCGTGAGGCTCGCGTCGCGTCCGTCCCCGTCGGGCGGCGCGCCGGGCGCGCCGGCCTCGCCCGGCGCGCCGCTCACCGGC
>JAOPZD010000315.1 GCA_025964295.1 Conexibacter sp. | reverse complement strand
CTCTTCGTCGACAACGACATGACGCTCGCGGAGATCAACCCGCTGGCGCGCATGGCCGACGGCTCGTTCATCGCGCTCGACGCGCACATGGACCTGGAGAACGAGGCCCGCGGGCGCCACAAGCGGCTGCTGAAGGACCTCGGCGTCGGCGACGACGAGACCCGTGAGGCCCGTGAGCCAACGGAGTTCGAGCTCGCCGGCGAGGCCGTCGACAGCCAGGACCACCGCGGCGTGGCCGGCAACGTCACCGAGTTCGACGGCAACCTCGGCCTCGTCATCGGCGCCGGCGGGGGCTCGCTGACGCTCTTCGACGCCGTCCGCAAGTACGGCGGCAAGCCCGCCAACTACTGCGAGATCGGCGGCAACCCGTCGGTGTCCAAGGCCAAGGGTCTCGCCAAGCTGGTGCTGACCAAGCCCGGCGTGGACAAGATCGCCGTGATGATGTCCATCGTCTCCAACACGCGCGTGGACATCGTGGCCCGCGGCGTGATCTCGGCGTGCCTCGAGCTCGGCATGGACCCGGCCGAGAAGATCGCCATCTTCCGCATCCCGGGCGCGTGGGAGGAAGAGGGCTTCAAGATCCTCGAGAAGTACGGCGTCGAGTACGCCGACCGCTCGGTGTCGCTGCACGAGGCGGCGCGGCGCGCCGTCGAGAAGATCCAGGGAGTCGCAGCATGAGCATCCTCGTCAACGCGGACACGACGTTCATCGTCCAGGGCATCACCGGCCGCGAGGCCGTCAACCTGACGCGCGAGTGCCTGGACTACGGCGCCGGCGCCAAGGTCGTCGGCGGCGTGACGCCGGGCCGGCTGGGCCGCGAGGTCCACGGCGTGCCGGTCTTCGACACCGTCGCGCAGGCCGTCGCCCACCACGGGTCGCCGATCGACGGCTCGGTCGTCACCGTCCCGCCGGCGTTCACCAAGGACGCGGTCTTCGAGGCCATCGAGAACGGCATCAAGATCATCGTGATCGTCACGGAGCGGATCCCGCGTCGCGACGTCGCGCAGATGGTCGAGCTGGCCAACCTCCGCGGCGCCCGCATCATCGGGCCCAACTGCCTCGGGATCATCGTCCCCGACGTCATCAAGATGGGCGGCATCGGCGGCCCGGCCAAGGACGCCGCCAAGTCCTACAAGAAGGGCTCGATCGGCGTCATCTCGCGCAGCGGCGGCATGACCACCGAGATGTCGTCGACGCTCAGCGCCGCCGGCCTCGGGATCTCGACCGCGGTCTCGATCGGCGGCGACGCCATCATCGGCCAGACCTACGCGGAGCTGATGCCGCTGTTCGAGGCCGACGAGGAGACCGAGGGCATCGTCATCTACACCGAGCCGGGCGGCCGCATGGAGGCCGAGCTGGCGCGCTGGGTGACCGAGAACGACTCGCGCCTGCCGATCGTCGCGTTCATGGCCGGCCGGTTCATGGACGAGATGCCCGGCATGAGCTTCGGCCACGCCGGCACGATCGTGGAGGGCAAGGAGGACACCGCCACCGAGAAGATCGCGCGCCTCGCGGAGGCCGGGATCACCGTGGCCGAGGAGATCTCCGAGATCCCGGAGATCATGAAGGCCAAGCTCGCCGAGAGGAGCGTCAGCGCATGAGGGTCGACGGAACGTTCATCGGGATCGAGGTCGACGACGCCGTCGTGGGCGACGCCGCCGTCGCGGCCAAGCTCCGCGAGGTCTGCCCGGTCGACATCTACGGCGACGCCGACGGCACCGTCCAGATCGTCGAGGGCAACGTCGACGAGTGCGTCCTCTGCCGCCTGTGCATCGACGCGACCTCGCCGGACACGGTGAAGGTGCTGAAGTTGTACGACAACGAGGCCTCGCTGGCCTAGTCGCCGGCGGAGCGGGCGCGGTCGCGGGTCGCCGGTTCTACGATCGGCCCCATGACCGCGCCCCGCTTCGCCTCGCCGGACCGCCTCCCCGGGCCCGCCGGCTACAGCCACGTCGTGTCGATCCCGTCGGATCGCACGCTCGTCTGGACCTCGGGCCAGGTCGGCCTGACCGCCGACGGCATCGCGCCGCGCGACGTCGGCGCCCAGGCGCGGCTGGCCTTCGAGCACGTGGGCGAGGCGCTGGCCGCCGGCGGCGCGACCTGGGCCGACGTCGTCAAGCTCACGCTGTACGTCACCGACCTCGACGACCTGCCCGCGATCCGCGCGGCGCGCGACGAGCTCGTCGACGTCGCGGCGCCGCCGACGTCCTCGCTGGTCCAGGTCGCGGGGCTGTTCCGGCCCGACCTGTTCGTCGAGGTCGAGGCGGTCGCGGCGGTCGCGGGCTAAGGCGCGACCGCGGCGCCCGGCGCGGTCCGCTCGGTCGCGAACATCCTCAGCGCGTGGCGGCCCGCCGGCGTCTCGCGGTGCTCGCGCACGACGTCGACCATCCCGGGCGGCAGCTCCTCGATCGCCGGCAGCCGGACGCCGTACTGCGGTGGCGCGATCAGCGGCGCGGCGAGAGCGGCGAAGGTCAGGTCGGCGATCGAGAACGCGTCGCCGACGAGGTAGGCGCGGCCGTCGGCGAGGCGGTCGTCGACGTCGGCGAAGACGGCGCGGAAGGTCCGCTCGGCGTCGACGGCGGTGGCGTCGTTGATCGTCAGGACGTGCGCGACGGCGGCGCCGATCGCGCGGCCGCCGTAGCGCCAGGCGCGCTCCTGCCAGGCCGGGACGCCGTCGGTCATCGACATGGTGACGAGGTCGCGGTGGTCCATCATCTGGTGGTAGACCCACAGGCGCGTGGCGGGGCCGAGGCGCTCGTCGTAGTCGTCGGCC
>JAOPZD010000302.1 GCA_025964295.1 Conexibacter sp. | reverse complement strand
GACCGCCACGCGCGCGTCATGCTCCAGCCGCGCGGTCGCGCGCTCGGAGAGATCGACCTCGGTCCGCCGCCGTGGCCCGCGCTTGGCGGGCTCGAAGCCGGCGGCGCGGATCGCGCGCTCCAGCGAGCCGTCGAAGCAGCGCCGCGCGGCGTTGGCCGACGGGTAGGCCGAGCCGCAGATCGGGCAGCCGGCGCGGTAGCGGTCGATCCGCCAGACCTGGCCGGTGATCTTCGCCTGGCCGGGGTTGAGGTCGGCCAGCCGCGGAACCTCGCCGTGGGCTTCGACGAAGTGCTGGATCTCGGTGATGACGGACTCGGGGGTCCACTGCGGGGTCTTGCCCCGCCGTGGGGCCCCCGCGACCTGCACGGGGGCCATATGGAGCAGGCCCCCTTAGCGCAGACGCCGAGCAGGGCTCGACGGTCCGATGAGCGGCGCCGGCTCGGGCGCCCGCTGTCCGGGCGCGAGCCCGGACGGAAGGGAAGGGCAGAAGTGCTTCATGTGCGCCGTCCACCGTATCATCGCGCGACCGCTCGCTGGGCGGCCTCGGTGGCCGCCCGCGCGACGCAGCCCGCGAGGTGGTCGTTGACCAGCCCGCACGCCTGCATCGACGCGTAGGCGGTCGTCGGGCCCACGAACCGGAAGCCGTGCTTCTTCAAGGCCTTGGCCAACGCCGTCGACTCCGGCGTGAGCGCCTCGACGTCCCCCCACCCCGCCGGCGCCGGCCGCGCGGGGTCCGGCCGGTGGGCCCAGACGAGCTCGTCCAGCGAGGTCCCCGCGTCGCGCAGGTCGAGCACCGCCCGCGCGTTGGCGATCGTCGCCTCGACCTTCAGCCGGTTGCGCACGATCCCGGCGTCGGCCAGCAGCCGCGCCACGTCCTCCTCGCCGAACCGCGCGACGACCTCCGGGTCGAAGCCGGCGAACGCCGCGCGGAAGTTGTCGCGCTTGCGCAGGATCGTGATCCACGCCAGCCCCGACTGGAACGCCTCGAGCGAGAACCGCTCGTAGAGCCCGCGCTCGTCGAGCACCGGCCGCCCCCACTCCTCGTCGTGGTAGGCGCGGTAGAGGGGTTCGTCGGCCCCGAAGCAGCGCAGCTCGCCGGCCATCGCGGCTAGGACGGCCGCTTCTTCACGGTGATCGTCATCTTCATGACCTCCTCGTGGAAGGTGCAGATGATCTTGTAGGTCCCCGCCTTGGTCAGCTTGCGCTTGAAGTCGTCGCCGGCCGCGAGCGGGTCGGAGGCGAACTTCTTGACGCCCTTGGGCGCGCTCTTGAGGTTGACGTCGTGGACGTCGGTCTCGTCCTCGGCCCAGTGCCAGTCGACCGTGTCGCCGACGTGGACCGTCAGCTTCTCGGGCCCGTAGAAGTTGTCGTTGACCGACACCTTGCGGGTCTTGCCTTGCGACGTGGCGCCCACGGCCAGCGTAGCGGGGACCGCGGCGAACGCCGCGGCCCCCGTCATCGCCAGGATCGCCTTGCGGCCCGTCACTTGACGGACCCCGCGACGTAGTGCTCCACCGGCGTGACGCCCGCCTGCGCGACGTGGTCGTGCTTGACCAGGTACTTCTCGTGCGTGGTGTCCAGCGCCCAGTTGACCAGCTCGGTCTGGACCGAGCCCGAGAACGCGTTGGCCCCGGCGAACGGGCACGCGGCGAACGTCGAGCCGTCGGCCGGGACCATGACGGCGACGCCCGTGTTCCCGCCGATGCAGTTGTCGCTGCCGTTGCCGTCGTAGGTGATGTCGCGGCCGTTGAGGTCGGTGCCGTTGAGCCCGAACTGGTTGTTGGTGATCTGGTTGCCGATCAGGTCGGAGACCGCAGGCAGCTTCGGCGCCAGGATCAGCTGCTGGATCATGCCCGCACCGGCCAGCCAGTTGCCGTAGATCCGGTTGTTGTCGATCCGGTTGTGGCGGCCGCCGAACAGCAGCGCGCCGACGCCCACCGGGTACGGCGTGGAGTCCGCGGCGTTCTTCTGGACCTTGAACGGCGCGCCCGCGTAGTAGTTGAAGTTGTTCCAGAAGATGTCGTTGTCGGTGATGACGTTGTCCTCTTCCGGCGCGTACTGCTCCGACGAGAGCGTGTTCGGGACGACGCCCGTGCCGTTGTTGTAGAACTTCGACTTGGAGATCGTCACGTACCGCATGTTCGTCCCGGACCAGCCCAGGACGTTGCCGTAGGACTTGATGTTGCGGACGATCGAGCGGATCGGCTTGGCCTGCGGGGGCGTCTGGCCGATGTAGAAGCCCGAGTCGCTGTTCCACGCCGCCTCGGAGTCGGTCATCGTGCCGCCGACCGTGTTGAAGGCGTAGATGCCGTAGACGCCGACCAGGAAGGCCTTCAGGTTGGTGAAGGTGTAGTTCTTGGTGTTGACGGCGAAGAAGCCGTTGGCGCTGTAGTGCTGGGCCTGGAAGCCGTTGACCGTCACGTTGACCGCGCCGTTGATCTGCACGCCGTTGGCCTGCTTGATGCCCTTGCCCTCGAGCACGACCTTCTGGGGCGCCTTCGGATCGCCGATCAGCTTGATGTAGCGCTTGGAGGCGCCGGAGATCTTGACGCCCTCCTTGTAGGTGCCGTGGGCGACCTTGACCGTGTCACCGGGCTTGGCCTTGTTGATGGCGGCCTGGATCGTGGGGAAGCAGGACTTCTTGCCCTTGCAGACGTTGAGGGTCTTGAACGGACCCTTGGGCTTGGCGGTGCCGCCCTTCGGATAGGCCGGCGGCGGGTAGTCGACCGCCCCGGCGACCGGGGCGAGCGCCAGGGCCGCGACCACGCTGGTGGCGGCGGCGGCGAGGATGGACCTGCGATGGGACACGTGCGTACTCCTCCTACTCGACGAGGTACCAGCCCGCCATCCCCGCGTCCTGATGCGAGAAGACGTGGCAGTGGTAGAGCCACCGGCCGGGGTTGTCCTCGACGAACCTCACCGACGTGGTCTCGTTGGGACCAACGGACGGGGTGTCGACGAACGCTCCGGCTTCGTCCTTCCAGCGGTGGCCGTGGATGTGGAAGTCATGGAAGTTGTTGTCCATCCCGAACACGTGCAGCGCGACCTCCTGGCCGACCTTCGCGCGCAGGATCGGGGTGTTGCCCGCGAACGCGCGGCCGTTGATGCACTGGAACGAGCGCTTCAGGCCGGTGACGGGCGGCTGCAGCTGGTGCAGGAACAGCGACTGCTCGACGGCGGGGACCGACTCCCCCTTGTTGCGGACCACCAAGGACCCGAACATGCCGCGGAAGGTGTTCAGCGTGTGGTTGGGCCCGTGGTCGTGGTAGGGCCACGCGCCGACCGACCCCGGGACGCACTCCCAGGTGTAGGTGAACTCCTCGCCGGGCGCGATGAAGCCGCCGGCGCGGGTGTACTTGCCGAGGTAGACGCCGTCGTACTCCGGGTTGTACTTGACGCCGTGCGGGTGCATCGTCACGGGCTGGTCGAGCTTCTTGAAGGCGTTGCGGAAGTGCACCACGATGGTGTCGCCGACCTCGGCGTGCAGCGTCGGGCCGGGGATCGCGGCGGGGCCCAGCGGCGCGGCGAAGCCCTCGGTCATCTGCTGGTAGACGGTCGCGTCGAACGTCGAGGAGCCCGGGATCGCCTGGTCGTGCCAGTCGTCGCGCCTGCTCGGCACGACCGTCCAGCGCGTCTCGGTCGCCTGGATCCAGTACTCCACCGCCTTGCCGCCCGGCTGCGGCGAGGGCGTGACGTAGGTCTGCTGCTCGGTCGGCTCGGCCGACTTGGGCCGCGGGACCTTCGCGGCGGCGGCGTCGGCCTTGACGGCGTCGCCGCGCTTGCCCACCGAGACGGTCTCGCCGCCGATGGTGCACAGGAACGCGCCCGCGGCCCCGACCTGCAGGAAGCGGCGGCGGCCGAGGGTGGGATCGAACGGGTCGAGCGGATCCGGCGGCATCGGCGGCGCGATCCTACACGCGAGTTGGACAGTTGTCCAAGACATTTGAACGACGCTCCGGTACGGTGGCGCCATGGCCGGCCCGCCGACCCCCGCGACCCGCGTGC
>JAOPZD010000590.1 GCA_025964295.1 Conexibacter sp. | reverse complement strand
TCGGCGAGGTCGACGTAGAAGTTCTTGGCCTTCGCGCCCATCGACCCGAGGTAGAAGGCCAGCCACGGCCGGACGGCGTCGCGCGCGGCGCCCAGGTCCTCGTCGACGGCGAGCGGGACGACCGGCGCGACGTCGATGTCGGCCAGCGAGCGGCCGGCCTCCTGCGCGCCCTCGCGCAGCGGCGCCATCAGCACGTCGGGGTCGGACGGGTCGAGCATGAACGGCAGCCAGCCGTCGGCGATCGCGCCCGTCTGGCGGACCGCCTTGGGACCGATGGCGCCGAGGTAGATCGGCAGGCGATCCTGCACCGGCCGGGTCAGCAGCTTCAGCGGCTTGCCCAGTCCTGTGCCGGCGCCCTCGCCGCCCTCCAGCGGCAGCTGGATCTTCTCGCGCGCGAGCGTCCGGCGCACCACGTCGACGTACTCGCGGGTGCGCCGCAAGTTGTCCGTGAACGGCACGCCGTACCAGCCCTCGCTGACCTGCGGCCCGCTCAGCCCGAGCCCGAGCCGGAAGCGCCCTCCGCTGAGCACGTCGAGCGTCGCGGCGGCCATCGCCGTCGCGGTCGGCTTGCGCGCCGGGATCTGCATCAGCCCGCTGCCCAGGCCGATGCGGTCGGTCTTGCCCGCGAGCATCCCGAGCACGGAGACCGCGTCCTGGCCCCAGGCCTCGGCGACCCAGGCGGAGTCCAGGCCGAGCCGGTCGGCGAGCACCGCGAGCTCCACCTGCTCGGCAGGCGTGAACCACGGCCAGTAGGCGAGGAAGGCTCCCGCGCGCATCGACGTCCGAGGGTATCGGCGGCTCAGGCGGCCAGCCGGCCGCCGACGAACTGCGTCAGCCCGGCGACGCGCTGGCGCACGTCGGCGAACCCGCGCGCCTCCAGCCCCGCGACGATCTCGTCGCGCCCGAAGATGCGCATGCCGCTGCGCGCGCCGGCGAGCTCGTTGACCGCGCGGCCCGCGACGGACTGCAGGCGGGCGCTGGTGAGGATCGCCACGCGGCCGCCCGGCGTCAGCACGCGCGCCATGTGGTCGAGGGCCGACTCGGGATCGGCGAAGAGGTGCAGCGCGGCGAAGCAGCAGACCGCGTCGAAGCTCGCGTCGCGAAACGGCAGGCGCTCGGCGTCGCCGCGGACGTAGGCCACGTCGCCGTCGGGCGTGTCGGCGACGGCGCGGGCGAGCATCGGGGCCGACGCGTCGATCCCGACGGCCAGGCCGCCGCCGCCGACGATCCGGGCGAACTCGCGCGTGAAGTTGCCGGGCCCGCAGGCGACGTCGAGCACGCCGTCGCCGGGCGTCAGCCCCAGCAGCAGGCGCGCGATGCGGTGCTCGTCCCGCATCCCGCCGGCCAGCGCGCCGCGCAGGACCCGGCCCCAAGCGGGCCGCCACCAGCGCTCGTAGACGACCGGCAGCGCGCGCGTGACCATCAGCCGCTGGGCGGGCCCGTCGCCGGCGGCGTCGTCGTCGCCCAGCAGGTCGAGGTAGCCGCGGGCGACGTCCGGCTCGGCCGGCCGCACGGCGGGATCCAGCAGCGGCAGCGCCCGGCCGACGGCGTCGGGGAGCGCCG
Organism: Conexibacter sp.; assembly: GCA_025964295.1. Next base: position 12,743 of record JAOPZD010000590.1, on the reverse strand, counting down.
CGAGCACGGCTACAGCGTCGTCGTCGTGTGCGGCTCGGGCGGCTCGCTGCCGACCCCGCCGGTGACGCGCGGCTCGTCGAGCTCGCCTTCGGCCGTGACCGAGCGCAGCGGGACCATGCCCGGCTCGGCGTGGTGGCCGCGCGTCTCGCCGCTGAAGCCCAGCGCCGTGAGCCGCGCGATCTCCTGCTCGCCGATCCGGCGCGCGGGGTGGTCGGCGGGCAGGCCGGCGATCAGCCGCGCGATGCGGTTGCGCAGCTGCAGCGCGAAGTGCGGCGTCGAGGCCCCCATGAGCTGGCGGACGTCGTCGACGGTGACGTCGCGGTTGAGGCGGTCTTGGCTCTCGGCCTGGCTCATGGGGTCGGTGTGGCGCTTCCGCGTTCGTTGACGGGGACGATCTCCAGCAGGGAGTCGATCTGCGACTGCACGGGCACGGAGAACGCGCCCTCGTCGCCGACGATCCAGCCGTGATTGTAGACGCCGCGCACCGGATCCCTGGTGTAGCCGGGCTGCACGTCGAGGAGGTAGCTCTGCAGCGCGGTGGGCAGCTTGGCGGCGTCGTCGCTGACCAGCAGCGGGCCGTAGGTGCCGCTGGCCGACAGCGGCGCGGCGGCGCCGGCGTCGGCCGGGCGCGAGGTGTTGGCGAAGACGAAGCCGTGGCCGGGGTCGACGACGCCCCAGCCGAACGCGCCGTCGACGAAGCGCGCGAAGGCGACCGACGAGGCCGCGGGATCGGCGCCGCTGATCCGCGTGACCGAGCCGAGCTTCTTGAGCTGGGCCAGCGCCTTGTCGGAGACCGCCGTCGTCGGGCCGAGCACGTAGATCTTGGGCTGCTGGTGGGCGGCGATCGCGGCGCGCGTGTCCTGCGGGACGCTGTCGCGGTTGGTCAGCAGGATCGGGTCGCCGGCCTTGGCCGCCCACGCGGCGGCGGGCATCGCGTACTCGGGCGCGTCGGCGCCGACGACGATCACGCGGTCGCTGGTGGTGCCGCGCGCGGCGGCCTGGAAGGCGTCGATCGCGCGGGCCAGCGCGAACGCGTCGGCGCCGCGCAGGTCGGTGGTCTTCGTGCCCTCCAGCTGCGGGACGTCGCCGACGCGGATGACCTGCGCGCCGCCGGCCTCCTTGGAGCCGGTCGGCGCCAGCGCGTCGAGCGCGTTCTTGGTCGCCGCGGGCAGGTCGCCGGTGCCGTGGGCGTAGAGCAGCGGGGCGCGGATCGGCGAGCTCATGAGGACCGAGGCGGCCAGGCCGATGCGCCAGTCGCGGTCGTCGGCGAGCACGACCGCGCGCGGGCGCGTGACGCGGGTGGCGCCGGAGTAGACGGCGCGCGCGGCGGCCGCGGCGTCGGCGATCGGGTCGGCGCCGCCGATGCGCGTCGTGTTCTTGGTGGCGAACGTGGGGAAGCCGAGGTCGGTCGAGGCCGTCGTCGCGGTGCCCTTGGCGCCGGTCGTCGGCGTCGTCTGCGCCGTGGTCTTGGAGGGGCCGTCCGAGCTGCGGCCGCAGCCCACCGCGGCGAGCGCGAGGACGAGGACCGCGGCGGCGATTCGCGCGAGACGCATGGCCCGGCAGGCTACGGGCTCGGTCCGCCGGCACGCGTCGATCCGCCCGATCGGAGGGTCCCCAGACGGGGGGAACATCTGTCCGGGGGCGAACAAATGGTCTGCGGAGAGCCCGATGTGACGCCGACCCCTGGAGTGCAACCTGCCTTGCGGGACGTCGATGTGCATCTTTCGTCCCGGTCGTGTAGGTTTCCGACCACGCCGAACCCGGGTGAGGAGCCCGGGGCGGGGGACCCAAGGTTGTTTGGGGCGAATTGCACGGTATTCCGTGCGAAGCGCAGGCTCTTTCCGCGCTAGCCCGTCAGCTAACCCCGCAGGCCGACGAAAGAGGATTTTGCCTTGCGGGCCTACGCCCTTGTGCTGACGATCGCCAGTTCGCTTGCCTTCGCCCCCGCGGCGCTTGCGCAGGCACCGGCGACCGGTGGAACCGACGTGACCAGCAGCACCCCGGCCACCCCGGCCGCCCCGGTGGACCCGACGACGACGGGCGGCGCCGCCTACGGCCAGCCCAACCCGGCCACCACGCAGCTGACCCCCGAGCAGACCGCGACGATCCTGCCGACCGGCTACGCCGCGGCGCCGGAGTCCGCGCCGCAGGAGGTCAAGGACGCGATCGCCGCCGCCAACGAGATCGTCGGCAAGCCCTACGTCTACGGCGGCGGGCACAACGCCAAGTTCCTCTCGCGCGGCTATGACTGCTCCGGCACCGTCTCCTACGCGCTGCACGGCGCCGACCTGCTGCGCTCGCCGCTGGACTCCTCGTCCTTCATGAAGTGGGGCCTCCGGGGCCCAGGCACGTGGTTCACGATCTACACGAACCCGAGCCACGCGTTCATGGTCATCGCCGGCCTGCGCCTGGACACCAGCGCCGCGGGCGACCCGAGCGGGGCCAAGGGCCCGCGCTGGCGTCCGGTGCTGCGCAGCACCAAGGGCTTCGCGGCCCGGCACCCGATCGGCTTCTAGCCGCTACGGCCAAGGTTCGATCGCGGGCGGGGTAGGCTAGGACCTCCCCCTTTCCCGCGATCTGTACGGAGGCCCGATGCCGGGTGTGAGTGGCCGTTTCTCGACGGTCGTCAAGGCGAAGATCTCGAAGCTGCTGGACCGTGCCGAGGATCCGGCCGAGACCCTGGACTACAGCTACCAGAAGCAGCTGGAGTCCCTGCAGAACGTCAAGAAGGGCATCGCGGACGTCGTCACGGCGAAGAAGCGCCTGCAGATGCAGTCCAGCAAGCTCGAGCAGTCGGTGGTCAAGCTCGACACGCAGGCGCGCCAGGCGCTCGCGCAGGGCAACGAGGAGCTCGCCCGCGTTGCGCTGGAGCGCAAGAACGTCGCGCAGACCGAGCTGCAGTCGCTCGACCAGCAGGTCACCGAGCTCGAGGCCCAGCAGCAGAAGCTGACCGAGTCCGAGCAGAAGCTGCGCACGAAGATCGAGACCTTCCGCACCAAGAAGGAAGTGATCAAGGCGCAGTACTCCGCGGCCGAGGCGCAGGTGCGCATCTCGGAGGCGGCGACGGGCGTCGGCGAGCAGATGGCCGACGTCGGCCTGGCGATGCAGCGCGCGGTCGACAAGACCGAGAACATGCGCGCCCGCGCCGACGCCGTCCAGGAGCTCGAGGCCGCCGGCACGTTCGACGACCTGACGCAGCTCGGGTCCGGCGACGACGACATCGACCGCCAGCTCAAGGAGCTCTCCAGCAGCGCGACGGTCGACGACGAGCTGGCCAAGATGAAGGCCGAGCTCGGCCCGGGCAGCGCCCCGGACGCCAGCAAGCAGCTCGAGGAGGGCCAGGCGTGATCGTCCGGATCTCGGAGGAGGCTCAGTACGAGCTCTCCGACGACCTCCACGCGCGCCTCAACGAGCTCGACGACGCGACGGTCGCGGCCGTCGACGCCGGCGACGAAGCCGCCTACGACACGTCCTTCAAGGCCCTGCTGGACTTCGTCCGCGCCGAGGGCACGACGCTCGACGACGAGGACCTCCGCGGCTCCGACGTCATCCTGCCGCCCGCGGACCTCAGCTTCCACGAGGCCGGCGAGGACTTCACCGGCGACGGCCTGGTCCCAGACCCGGCCTGACGGCGTGGGGCGCGCGTCGCCGCGCGCCTACACCAGCGCTGCCCGCCGCGGAGCGATCCGGTGGGCGGCGCGCTCGACGGCCTCGGCGAAGACCGCCTCGTAGCGGTCGGCCACGGCGTCGATCGTCTGGCCCTTGGCCCACGACCTCCCGGCCTTCGCCAGCCGCTTGCGGGCGCGCTTGTCGCCGATCAGGCCGTCGAGCGCGTCGAACCAGCCGTCGTCGGCGACCAGCCGGCCGCCCTCGCGCTCGCCGAGCCCCTGGTAGGGGCCGAAGTCCGAGGCGAGCCACGCGAGCTGCGAGGCGGCGTACTCCTTGACCTTGATGTTCGACCGCGTGCGGTTGAACGGCGAGTCCAGCAGCGGCGCGATCCCGATGTCCCAGCCCGCCATCCGGTCGGGCAGCGCGTTGAAGTGCACCGAGACATCGCGGTGGTAGCGGTCGGGCGGAAGGCCGAGGTCGACGCCGACCGACGCGACGCGCAGGTCGGGGTGGGCCTCCAGGAGCCGTTGGAGGATCGCGGGCAGCTCCAGCGCGCGGGCGTCGCCGCTGTGCTCGACGCCGGCGACCCAGCCGACGACGATCCCGTCGTGGCGCTGCGGGCGCCGCTTGCTCTTGTGCGGCAGGTGGTTCTCGATGACCTCGATCCCGCTGACGCCGACCGCGGCGTAGAGCTCGCGCAGCGGCTCGGTCGTGACGAGCGTGACGTCGGCCAGCCGCGCGACCTCGACGGTCTCGGCGAAGCGCTTCTGGCCGCGCAGCCCGCCGACCTCGCGGAAGGTGGGGCTGTCGCGCGGGATGTCCTTCAAGTTGTCGTCGTTGTCCCACACGATCGCGACCCCGCGCCGCGAGAGCCGCTCGAGCAGCTGCTGGATCGACGGGTGGTGGCCGCGGTAGACGTAGACCGCGTCGCAGCTGTTGAGCTGGTCGAGCTTCGGCTTGCCGGTGTCGTTCTCGGGCCAGACGATGTCGTGGCCGCGCCGCGCCAGGGCGTCCAGCGGGTAGACGCCGCGGTAGAACGCGGCCGCGTTGGGCTCGAACGCCGCTCCGATGCGCATGGCCTGGAGCATGGCCGAGCGGCGGCGCCGCGTGGGCGCGCAGCCCTTGACAGCTGGCCCAGTAGCGGCGTGCTCTCCGAGGTCGTGACGAACGCGGTCCGGGGCTAGATCGGGATGCCCCAGAGGGGGAACCAGCGCTCGAGCTCGGGCTCGACCGGCAGCTCGGTGCCCAGCTGGGCCTTGATCTGCAGCTCGCGCTCGGTCGAGCGCTGCTGCTGGCCGCCGGCGGGCACGAACGGGTACCACGTGCCGCGCTTGTAGTTGTAGATGAAGTAGACGGGGTGGCCGTCGGCCTGCTCGAAGGCGAAGACCGCGCAGAGCACGCGGTTGCCGTAGCCGCCGAGCGCGAGCGCGTCGGAGACCGCGCTGACGCCGACCGCGAGGTCCTCGATGTCGTCGTCGCGCAGGACCATCCAGCGGTAGCCGTAGGTGTCGTCGCTGGTCTCCAGCGTCGTCCCGGTCTCCTCGCCGGTGCCGCGCACGACCTCCTCCATCTCGGTGACGATCTGGGCGAAGTCGCCCGTCGCCAGCGGCTGGAAGACGATCGCGGCGCTGCCGCGGGTCTTGATCCCCGGCCCGGTCTCCAGCGCGACCGCCGCGGTGGTGATCGCGAAGAGCCGGTCGGGCGCGGGGCCCTTGACCTTGCTGCGGCCCAGCAGGGAGTCCAGGAAGCCCATGGTGGTGGTCTACGCCAGCGCCGCGCGGACGGGGCCGGTCTGCTGCAGCTGCGCCTCGAGGCGCGACAGGGCCTCGATCCGCTGCTCCATCGGCGGGTGCGTGGAGAAGATGTTGTAGATCGACTCCTTCACCTTGACCGGCACGATGTAGAAGGCGTTCATCTCGGCGTGCGCGCGCAGGTCGCCCTGCGGGATGCGCTCGTTGACGCTGCTGATCTTCAGCAGGGCGGAGGACAGCGCGCTCGGGCGGCCGGTGATCACGGCGGCGCCGCGGTCGGCCGCGAACTCGCGGTAGCGCGAGAGCATCCGCATCAGGAAGAACGAGACGACCCATACGATGGCCGAGATCAGGATGATGGCCATGAAGCTCGGGCCGTCATCGTCGTCGTCGGAGTACCCGCCGCCGCCGTAGCCGCCGCCGAAGAAGAAGCCGAACTGCACGATCATCGACGCGATCGAGGCGAAGAACCCGCACAACGTCATGATCATCACGTCGCGGTTGACGATGTGGGTGATCTCGTGGGCCATGACGCCCTCGAGCTCGGCGGGGGAGAGCATGTCCATGATGCCGGTGGTCGCGCAGACCGTGGCGGCCTTCGGCGAGCGGCCCATCGCGAACGCGTTGGGCACCGGCGAGTCGACGACGGCGACCTTCGGCTTCGGGATGTCGGCCTGGACGCAGAGGCGCTCGATCATCGCGTGGAACTCGGGGGCCTCCTGCGGCGAGACCTCGTGGGCGCCCATCGAGCGCAGCGCGAGCTTGTCGGAGGCGAAGAACTGGAACGCGAGCAGCAGGCCGCAGCCGATGGCGGCGACCGCCCCGCCGACGCTCGCGAACAGCACGGCCGCGAAGACGACGTAGACCAGACCCAGCAGGAGCAACGTCGTGAGCATCCGGACCTGGAGCCCCGTGTCACGACCGAACGAGGTGTTCATGGGCGTAAGGGTAGTAGGGCTCCCTTAGGGAATGCTGAAGGTCATGCGAGACACGGCCCGCCGAGGCCGCCGCACGCGGACTTGCAGGGTCGCGGCGGTGCGCCGCCTACCATGCTGCGCCGCATGCGCCTGCGCCACTTGATGGCCGGCGCCGTCCTTCCGCTGGTCCTCTGCGCGTCGCTGTGGCTCGTCCTGCCGCTGGGCTCGCAGGCGACCACGCCGCAGGGCCGCGCCGCGTCCATTCAGCAGAAGATCGATACCACCCGCGGGAAGATCGGCCGCCGCAAGGGCACCGAGCACGTCCTGTCGTCCGACATCGCCCGTTACTCGACGAAGATCCGTCGGCTGCAGGGCTCGATCACGACGCTGCAGACGCGCGAGCAGCGCATCCAGGCCGACCTGGACGCCCGCCGCGCCGAGCTGACCAGGACGCAGTCCGACCTGCGCTCCGAGCGCGCGCGGCTGGCGCGGCTGCGCGCCCGCCTGGCCGAGGGGCGCCGGATCCTGGCGCGGCGGCTGGCCGAGCTCTACGAGGCCGACAAGCCGGATCTGATGACGGTGGTGCTCAACAGCAAGGGCTTCGCCGACCTGCTGGAGCGCGGCGAGTTCCTCGGCCGCATCCAGGACCAGGACAACACGGTCATCACGCTCGTCCGTAACGCCAAGGCGGACGCGACGTCGACGGCGGCGCGCCTCGACAAGCTCGAGCGCCGCCAGCAGCAGCTGACCGCGATCGTCCTGCAGCGCCGCGACCAGATCGCCACGGTCAAGAACGAGCTGATCGGGACGCGCGTGGGCTATGAGAGCACGCGCGCCGGGAAGGCCAACGCGCTGACGAAGGTCCGGACCGAGCGCAAGTCGCTGGAGACCCACCTCGACGAGCTTCAGAAGGAGTCCGACAAGGTCCAGGCCCAGCTCCAGGGCGGGCCCGGCTCCGGCATCCCGGCCGGCCCGGTCAAGGGCGGCTCGGGCCGGTTCATCTGGCCCGTCAACGGCCCGATCACCGCACCCTTCTGCGAGCGCCGCGCCTGGGAGGCCTGCCACCCGGGCATGGACATCGGCGTCCCCACCGGCACGCCCATCCGCGCCGCCGACGGCGGCCGCGTCGCGATCGCCGGCTGGGTCGGCGGCAACGGCAACTACACCTGCATCCAGCACACCGCCTCGCTGTCGACGTGCTACGGCCACCAGTCGGTCCTGAAGGTCTCCGTCGGCCAGCAGGTCAAGCAGGGCCAGATCATCGGTCTCTCGGGCTCCACCGGCCACTCCACCGGACCGCACCTGCACTTCGAGGTGCGCATCAACGGCGCGGTGACCAACCCGATGAACTACCTCTAGGCGCGCATCGCGCGCGTCAGGAACCGCACCGCGACGCCCTGGAGCTCCGGGTCGTGCTGGATGGAGCGGTGGTGGCCGCCCGGGGTGATGATGAGCTTCGAGGACGGGGCGGCGGCGTGGAGGGCGCGGGAGAGGTCGGCGGGGACGACCTCGTCGCCTTCGGCGTGCAGCAGGAGGAGCGGGACGGTCAGCGCCTCCGCGGCGGCGGTCTCGTCGTGGTCGCCCAGCAGCGCGACGACGGCGTCGCGGTCGGCGTCGAAGCCGAAGCGGGTGCCGCGGATGCCGACCGACAGACCCACGGCCGACGCGGGGCAGATCGCGACGACCGCGGCGGCGCCCGCCGCCTGCGCGGCGACGAGCGCGAGGTAGCCGCCCATCGAGGAGCCGCGCAGCGCGACCTGCTCGACCCCGGCCCGCGAGCGCAGCAGATCGGCCATCCGGGCGATGTCCTGGATCGCCCGGCCGTCCAGCGGGCCGGCGCTCTCGCCGTGCCCGCGCGCGTCGAAGGCGAGGGCCGCGAGACCGCCGTCGGCGCACGCGCGGGCGAAGTCGAAGTGGCTCTCCTTGCGCGAGTCCGCGCCGTGCAGCACGACCACGCCGGCGGCCGGTTCGCGCCCCGCCGGCGCGAATCGGGCCCATGCCAGGCCGTCAAGTTCTCCGGTCTCCGCGGGTGGCTGGGCTCGGACGGTGCGCATGGCGTGGCATCATGCCGCCCCGCCGATGGCGACCACGCAGACCTCCGTCTCCCACGTCTGGCCCCTGGGCACGACCCTCGACGCCGACGGCGTCCTGCAGCTCGGCGGCTGCGACGCCCGCGAGCTCGCCCGCACCTACGGCACGCCGGCCTACATCGTGGCCGAGGACGACCTCCGGACCCGCGCCCGCCGCTTCCTCGCCGCCTTCGCCGCGCGCACCGACGACTTCGAGGTGCACTTCGCCTCCAAGTCGTTCCCGGCGACGGCCGTCCTGCGCCTGTTCGCCGAGGAGGGCCTGGCCTGCGACGTCGCCTCCGGCGGCGAGCTGCACCTCGCGCTCAACGCCGGCTTCGACCCCAAGAAGGTCCACCTCCACGGCAACGCCAAGTCCCAAGCCGAGCTCCGCCAGGCCCTCGACGCCGGCGTCGGCGACATCGTGGTCGACAACCTCGACGAGCTCGAGGCGCTGACCCGCCTGATCCCGTCCGGCGCGCGCCAGCGGATCCTGCTGCGGATCGCGCCCGGGGTCAGCCCCGACACGCACCCCAAGATCTCCACCGGCGGCCCGAACACCAAGTTCGGGTTCAACCCGGCCGACGCCGCGATCGCCATCGAGCGCGCGCAGCGCTCCGACAAGCTCGACCTCGACGGCCTGCACTTCCACATCGGCTCGCAGATCCTCGACCTCGAGCCGTTCCGCGCCGCCCTCCAAGCCGTCGCCCCGCTCGGCGACTTCCGGACCTACAACATGGGCGGCGGCCTCGGCGTCGCCTACCTCGACGGGCAGTCCGCGCCGGAGATCGAGGACTACGTCGACCGCAAGGTGGCGCTCATGCGCGAGATCCTCGGCCCCGGCAAGCGGATCGCCGACGAGCCCGGCCGCGCCCTGGTCGCCCACTCCACCGTCACGCTCTACACGGTGCAGTCGGTCAAGCACAACGTGGTGGACTACGTCGCCGTCGACGGCGGCATGTCCGACAACCTGCGCCCGATGCTCTACGAGGCCCGCTACGAGGCGATGGTCGTCGGCAAGACCACCAACAGCGCCACGACGCCGCGCCACCTCGCCGGCAAGCACTGCGAGTCCTCCGACATCCTGATCCACGACGCGCCGCTCCCCGACGTCGCGCCCGGCGACCTCGTCGCCATCCCGGTCACCGGCGCCTACGGCCACGCGATGGCCAACAACTACAACGGCCAGCCGCGGCCGCCGATCGTGTTCGTCTCCAATGGAGAAGCCCGCGCGGTCGTGCGCCGCGAGACCTACGAGGACCTCACTCGGAGGGACATCTAAGTCCATGCCCGACCCCTTCCGCATCGGCCTGCTCGGCCGCGGCACCGTCGGCGCCGCGTTCGCCGAGCTCGTCGCCGAGCGCGCCGACCACGTCGCCAACGTCACCGGCCTGCGTCCCGAGGTCACGGGCGTCCTGCGCCGCTCCTCCGGCGACTTCGACGACATCCTGGCCAACTCCGACCTCGTCGTCGAGCTGATCGGCGGGCTGGAGCCCGCGCGCGAGTACGTCCTGCGCGCGATGGCCGCCGGCAAGCACGTCGTCACCGCCAACAAGCAGCTGCTGGCCGAGCACGGCGAGGAGCTGTGGGCGGCCGCGCGCGAGCACGGCGTCCAGCTGCGCTTCGAGGCCGCGGTCGGCGGCGTCGTCCCCGTCGTCCGGGTCCTGCAGGAGTCGCTGGCCGCCGCCCACGTCGAGCGCCTGCACGGCATCGTCAACGGCACCACGAACTTCATCCTCAGCCGGATGGCCGAGACCGGCGCCGAGTACGCCGACGCGCTGGCCGAGGCCCAGCGCCTGGGCTACGCCGAGGCCGATCCGACCGACGACGTCTCCGGCAAGGACGCCGCCGCCAAGATGGCGATCCTCGCGCGGCTGGCCTTCGACACGCCGGTGGCGCTGAGCGAGATCCCCTACGAGGGCATCGAGCACCTTACGGCCGACGACCTCGAGTACGCCCGCGAGCTCGGCCTCGGCCTCAAGCTCATCGGCACCGCCGAGCGCGTCGACGGCGGCCTCAGCGTCCGCGTCCACCCGGCCTTCCTCTACGGCGCCCACCCGCTGGCGTCGATCAACGGCCCGTTCAACGCGGTGACGATCGAGTCGCCCGCGATCACCGAGGTGACGCTCAGCGGCCCGGGCGCCGGCGGCCCGCAGACCGCGTCCGCCGTCCTGGGCGACGTGGTCAGCGCGATGATCCCGCCGGCCTCGACGCCGGAGCCGTCAGCCAGGCTCGCCCTGGTCGCCGACGTCACCAGCGCGTTCTACCTCCACGTCGAGGTCGCCGACGAGCCCGGCGTCCTGGCCCAGCTCGCGCAGATCCTCGGCCTCCAGGGCATCAGCGTGAAGTCGTTCGTGCAGAAGGGCCTGGGCACCAACGCCCGGCTGGTGATGGTGCTGCACCCGGTGCTCGAGTCGCGGCTGTTCGCCGCGGTCGAGATGATCGCCGGCCTCGAGTTCGTCCGTTCCCGCCCGCGCGCGATCCGCGTGCTCGACGAGGAGTTCTGAGAACCCCCGTGCCCGGCCTCATCGAGCGCTACCGCGACCGCCTGCCCTTCGCCGCCGACGACCCCGTCGTCTCGCTGCAGGAGGGCTCGACGCCGCTGGTCCCGGCGCCCAAGCTCGGCGAGCGCGTCGGCGCCGAGGTCTTCCTGAAGATCGAGGGCGCCAACCCGACCGGCTCGTTCAAGGACCGCGGGATGACCTGCGCGGTGAGCGACGCGGTGCGCAACGGCGCCGAGGCGGTGCTGTGCGCCTCGACCGGGAACACCGCCGCGTCGCTGGCGGCCTACGCGGCGCGCGGCGGCCTGCGCGGCGCGGTGATCGTCCCGGAGGGCAAGATCGCCACCGGCAAGCTCGCCCAGGCGCTGATGCACGGCGCGCGGGTGATCGCGCTGCGGGGCAACTTCGATGTCGCGCTCAAGCTCGTGCGCGAGGTCTGCGACCGCCAGCCGATCGCGCTGGTCAACAGCGTCAACCCGTTTCGCATCGAGGGCCAGAAGACCGCGTCGTTCGAGATCCTGGACGAGATCGGGTCGATCGACGCGCTCTGCATCCCGGTCGGCAACGCGGGCAACGTCACCGCCTACTGGAAGGGCTTCCAGGAATGGGATCCCGCCCGCCCCGAGTCGCCGCGGATGCTCGGCTTCCAGGCCGCCGGCGCCGCGCCGCTGGTCGAGGGCCGCGTCATCGAGAACCCCGAGACGATCGCCTCGGCGATCCGGATCGGCAACCCGGCGCGGTGGGAGGAGGCGATGGCGGCGATGACCGCCTCGCGCGGCATGGTGCGCGCGGTCACCGACGACGAGATCCTCGACGCCTACCGCTTCCTCGCCGCCGGCGAGGGCGTCTTCTGCGAGCCGGCGAGCGCCGCGGGCGTCGCCGGGCTGCTGAAGTACGGCGCGCCCGAGGGCGTCTCGCGGATCGTCTGCATCCTCACCGGCCACGGGTTGAAGGACCCGCAGACGGCGCTGATGCAGGCCGGCTCGGTCGTGCCGTGCGAGCCGGACCTGGACGCCGTGGAGTCCGCGGTCCTCGGCTAGACCGCCGCCCCGGGGCGGGCTCCATGGCGAGTTGGCGCGTGATCTTGGCCGCGGCTGCGTTTCACAGGGTCAGGGCCGTCGTTCCACCGGCCCGGTCCGCCCATGATCCACCCGCCCGACTTCTCCGTCACCGTCGGCCGCCATCGCGACACCGTCACCGTCGCGCCCGCCGGCGAGCTCGACCTCGCGACCGCGCCGCTGGTCGCCGACCACCTCGACGCGCTCGCGGCCGGCGCCCCCGCGTGCGTCGTGCTCGACCTCGGCGCCGTGACGTTCCTGGACTCCAGCGGCGTCGCGCTCCTGCTGGGCATCTGGCGGCGCGCGGGGCAGGAGGGCTGGGAGCTGTCGATCGCCAACACGCCGCCGGCCGCGCTCGGCGTCCTGGAGCTCTGCGGCCTGCTCGACGTCCTGCCGCTGTCGGGCGCGTAGCGCACGCCCGGGCGGTTCCCGTCCGATTCGTTCAAGACGGTGGGCCCCGCGTCGGAGAGGATGGGGACCATGACGACCCACCCTCTCCCCGATCTCCCCATCGATCGTCTGCGCGCCGAGCTCGGCGGCCGCCTCGTGCTCCCCGGCGAGGACGGCTACGACGACGCCCGGCAGAGCTGGAACCGCGCGGTCGACCAGCGGCCCGCCGCGGTCGTGCAGGCCGCGAGCGTCGCCGACGTCCAGGCGGTCGTGCGCCATGCCCGCGCGGCGGGCCTGCGCGTCGCGCCGCAGGCGACCGGCCACGGCTCGGAGTCCCTGACGGCGCTGGACGGCGCGATCCTGTTGAAGACCACCGCCCTCGACGGCGTCGCGATCGATGCCGCGGCCCGGACCGCCACAATCGGCGCCGGGGCCACCGCGGGCGCGCTCG